>CAZFML010000074.1:0-2981 GCA_964519975.1 uncultured Planctomycetia bacterium | reverse complement strand
GTGATTAAAGAAGTATTATCCAATCGATAGCTGCCTACAGATTCGACAGGAGGCCATTGACCGGTGTCAGTGTAATAACTGTAGAGAGCAGTCTTTAAAGATTTACTGTTAGCAATGGTTTGGGATATCTTTGCTTTCTCAATAGCCTTAAAAGCATTGGGGGCAATGATTGCCGCTAAGATTGCAATGATAGCGATGACTACGATTAGTTCGATTAAAGTAAATGATTTTTTCATAAGAATTCTTCCTTTGTTAAATATTATATCACAATGTTTATGCTAAGCAATAGCTGTTGACTCTGGTTGCTGGTTTATGTATAGTAGCCATATGCGTCTAAATCTTTATATCGCTAAATCTGGGATAGCCAGCCGCCGGAAAGCTGATAAGTTGATTTTGTCGGGCGAGGTTACTGTGGAGGGAAAGAAGGTTATAAAGCCCTTTTTTCAGGTCAAAGATAGCGATAGGGTTAAGGTTTCCGGAAAGTTAGTAAGGGTTAAAGAGTTAATCTATCTTTTGTTTAATAAGCCCAAGGGTGTGACTACAACCTTGAAGGATAGATTTGCCAGTAAAACTATCGCTGATTTTATTCCTGAAAAGTATCAGGGTGTTTATCCGGTAGGAAGGCTGGATAAAGACTCATCTGGTTTACTTATTCTTACTAATGATGGTGATTTCTGTTATCGGTTGACTCACCCTAAATTTTCAGTAGAGAAGGAGTATCTGGTTGAGTTAAGGGGCAGCTTAACGGTTTCTGGCCGGCAAAGAGCCAAAAGGGGAGTCAGGGATGAGGGAGAGCTGCTAAGGGTTAGAAAGATTAAGGTTTTGAAGAAGGACAAAGAAACTACCCTTTGTAAAGCTATAATCAGCGAAGGAAAAAAAAGGCACTTAAGAAGATTGTTTAAACAGTTAGGTTATCCAGTAGAAGAGTTAAAACGAATTAGAGTAGCTGAGTTTAGTCTGGGAAACCTGAAGCCCGGTGAGTTCCGTCTGCTAGATTCGCCAAAAATAGCTTGAAAATCAGCGCTAAAATGCTAGGATAAATAATTATGGCTGTTCCAGTTACAGTAGTGGTAATTACTAAAAATGAAGCTTCGCGGATAAAGCCCTGCCTAGACTCGGTGGCTGGCTGGGCCAACGAGATTATTATAGTTGATGATGAAAGTATAGATAAAACCCGCCAGATTGCCGCAGAATACACTGACAAGATATTTGTCCGTAAGATGCAGATCGAAGGAAAGCACCGCAACTGGGCTTATTCCCAGGCTAGAAACGAATGGGTTTTAAGCTTAGATGCTGATGAGCAGCTAACTCCGGAGCTAAAAAAAGAGATAGAAGAGGCTTTTGCAGATTCGGTTGAGGCAGTTGCCTTTACTATTCCGCGTAAAAACTTTTTAGCTGATTACTGGTTGCGTTGGGCTGGCCAGTACCCTTCAGCGCAGCTAAAGCTGTTTCGTAAGGATAAGTTTAAGTGGGAAGAAGTCGAAGTTCATCCGCGAGCTTTTCTTCAGGGTCGAACCACTCCGCTTAGTCAACCGCTTTTGCATTATACCTATCGCGATTTTGGTGATTTTTTAAAAAAGCTAAATAAGCAAAGTAGCCTTGAGGCAAAAAAGTGGTTTGACGTCTACAAGGTTAATCCTAAGAAAGCAAATTATAAGATGAATTTAACTCATGCTCTCTGGCGTTGCCTGGATCGGTTTTTTAGAGCCTACCTTAGAAAGCAGGGCTGGCGTGATGGTTTCCGGGGGTTTATGATTTCCTTTTTTGCCTCGCTGTATCAGATAATTTCTTACGCTAAATACTGGGAGATAAAGAACCGCTTGAAGGGAAATTAATGGAAAGAGTAATTTTTCTTGATCGTGACGGAGTAATTAACCAATACCCCGGTTATGGTAACTACGTAACTAACTGGCGGGAGTTTAAATTTATACCGGGAAGCATCGAAGGTATCCGTAAACTTACTGAAAAGGGATTTAAGATTTTTGTGATTTCGAACCAGGCTGGAGTTGCCAAGGGTCTTTTCAGCCAAGAGGATTTAGAGAACATAAACGCCAACATGCTTAAGAGAGTCCGGAAAGTTGGCGGTAATATTCTTGGTATTTATTATTGCACTCATTTATCCGGGGCTAACTGCGGTTGTCGAAAACCAAACTTAGGACTGCTTAAAAAAGCCTTAGCCGAAAACAAACTTAAACCGGATGTTTCATTCTTTGTTGGCGATTCATTTCAGGATATGGGGGCAGCCCGTAACTTTGGCGCAAAATCAGTATTAGTTCTTTCGGGCTCAGAAAAGATATCTGCTCGGGATAATTGGCAGTTTGAGCCGGACTATATTTTCGATAATCTTCTTTTAGCGGCACATTACTTATCTTCACACTATGCCTAAAGCTATAGTCATCTACGCTAGCTTTGGCCACGGACATAAAAAAGCTGCTGAGGCTTTAGCTGGTGTTTTGCAGGCTTCGGTTTGCGATCTTCTCGATTTTTGCCCCTCGCTGATCAGTAAAGTTTATTCCTGGTGGTATTTTTTTATCAGCCATCATTTCCGCTATCTTTGGCAATTTGCCTTCTTTCTAGCCAAAAAAAAGTTTATATCCCGCCTAGTCAGTCTATGGCATAGAGTTTTGTTTGGATCGCTGTTTAACTACTTAGCCAAGGAGCAGCCGGGTGTAGTTATCACCACTCATTTTTTCCCGGCTGATTTAGCTGCTTACATTAAATACCAGACTGATTTTAAGCTAATTTCGGTAGTTACCGATATTCGGGTCCATCCGATATGGGTTAATCCTGATATCGACTGTTATTTTGCCAGCTTTAACGTAACTAAAAATGATTTAATTTCACTGGGGGTAGAAGAAGCCAAAATCATAAGCGGCTATATGCCTTTACGGGAAGGATTCGGAAAACAACTTTCGGCCGAAAATCTTTTTAAGCAGTTTGGTTTAGAGCCCCGCCCGACTCTTATGTTTGTTTCATCGTCA
>CAZFML010000073.1:0-3243 GCA_964519975.1 uncultured Planctomycetia bacterium | reverse complement strand
CCACGCCGCCAGCGTTCACTCTGAGCCAGGATCAAACCCTCCAAAGGCTTTTTAATTGCGGGTTTTTTCAGAGAACAAGAAGACATAAAAAAAGCACCCTTAAAGAGTGCTTCCTCTTTGTCTAATATTTAGTTTTACTTACTTTTCAAAAGGATTGGTCTTGGCCCATTCCGAATATACCCTAATAAATTAGGGTGACTTAGTTATACAATAACTACTATATTTGTCAAGACTTTTTTAGGTAATTTTTCAGGTAATCTTCAATGCCCTTCTCTAAGCTAAACTGAGCGCTAGTTTTTAAGGTCTTAACTAAAAGCTTAGTATCAGCCTGAGTGAAGTTTTGATACTTATCTGCATAGGGGTTGTCAAAATAATCGGGCTGCAACTTCTTATTTAAAACTTTATTTAAGGCTTTAATGATATCATTAAAGCTACGCGGCTTGCCGGTTCCAACATTTAAAATCGCAGTTTTCTTCGACTCTAAAGCCCTAACAGTTATCCGGGCAACATCTTTAACATAGATGAAATCTCTTTTCTGTTCACCATACTTAAAAACCCGCGGGCGCTTGCCGGATCTCATTTGAAGATATAGTTGATAAGCCATACTGGAAGCTTTAGCCTTATGCTGCTCTCGGGGTCCGTAGACATTAAAATAACGCAAGCCGACAATAGCCGGGATACCTTTTTTGTTCAGCATTTTGCTAACGTAGCAATCAAACATATACTTTGAATAGCCATAAGTATTATGGGGAGTTAACTTCTGATCCTCACGGGCAGCGGTTTTAGTTTCACCGTAAACACCAGCGCTTGAAGCATAGACTAAAGGTATTTTTTTATTCAAACAGAAGTTTAACACCTTCTTAGAGCCCTCGTAGTTAACCCTCATCATCTTAGTATCATCAATAAGGGTAGTATCAGTAATTGCCGCTTCATGAATAACCGCATCCAGCTTAGGCAGGTTTCGGTAAATAGCTTTATCAAGAATATCAGCACAGATAACTTCAGCCTCGGTATCAAGAAGGTTTTTATAGTTGGCATGCGAGAAGTTATCAAGGACAACCACATCGATGCCTTTTTCCTCTAATGTCTTAACTATATTCGAGCCGATAAATCCGGCTCCACCAGTAACTAAGACTCGCATTTTTCCCTGCAGTTTTTTTCTAACCCTTCTATCCGCTTCTCAAGCCGATCTAAAACTTGTATAACCGGATCAGGAAGCTTGTTGTGATCTAACTCAACACCGCTAACTTTTTTAGTAACCTTAGGCAAGACCACTCTTCCGGGAACTCCTACTACCGTAGCATTCTCGGGAACATCAGAGACTACTACTGAACCAGCGCCGACCCGGGCATTGTTTCCGATTTTTATCGGGCCTAAAAGAATTGCTCCTGCTCCCACCACCACTTTATTTCCCAAAGTGGGATGACGCTTGGTCTTCTCGTGCGAAACTCCGCCGAGAACTACCCCCTGATAGATCAAGACATCGTCGCCAATCTCAGCAGTTTCACCGATAACCACACCCATGCCATGGTCAATAAAAAATCTTCGACCGATTTTCGCTCCTGGATGGATCTCCACGCCGGAAAAAAGGCGTGAAAGGTGAGAAAGATATCTAGCCAGAAGCTTAAACCCCATAACCCAAAACCAGTGGCTAACCCGATAATCCCAAATCGCATGCAAACCTGGATAGCACAATAGCACCTCCAGCGTGCTGCGGGCAGCAGGATCCTCACGAAAAACGGTCTTGATATCTTCCCTTAACCGCTTAAACATTATCTGCCGTAGTTAGGCTTTCGGCCCTTGTTCTTCTTAATCCGCCTTCTCCAGCGTAATTTTCGTTTCTTTCTCTTTGGCATAGTGTTATTAAAATAATCTAAAATGCTCGAGTTGTCAAATACTTTTGGCCTGCAAGTATTCTTTAAGTTTCTTGAAGGCCTTAGCCCTATGGCTAATCTTATTCTTTTCACCTAAAGACAGCTGCCCAACGGTCTTTTTGTATAACGCCAGATACAATACTGGATCATAGCCAAATCCGCCATTACCTCTAGGTTCTTTAGCTACCTTCCCGCGCAAACGTCCGTTAAAGACTTTTTTTAACCTTCCCTTGCTGGCCAGAACTAAGCAACAATGAAACTGAGCCCCTCTTTTCTGGCAAGGAACGTGTTCAAGAGCTTTGAGCAACTTTGCATTATTCTTTAGCGAGCTTCCTTCTTTGCCAGCATAGCGTTTAGAATAAATACCCGGACGACCATCTAAATAATCAACTTCTATACCGGAGTCTTCACCGAGAACTAAGTCTTCTCTGTAGATTTTAGACACCGAAACTGCTTTCTTTTTAGCATTGGCTAAAAAAGTTTTACCATTTTCAACTATACGGAATTTCTGATCCAGATCAGCTAAAGATAAAATCGGCATCTTAATGCCTTTTAAAATCTTTTTTATCTCTTTGAGTTTAGATTTGTTTCTAGTGGCGACTATCAAGCGCATTATAATTTATGATCTTCTAATTGAATCTTATCCAGTATGTCTTTAAAGAGATCTCTCTCTAGATCGATGATTTCATCAATTCCTTTCTTAGCCAGCTTCAAAAAGGCAGTTAAATCTTTTTCCGAAAATGAACCCTGCTCAGCAGTTCCTTGAACCTCAATGAACTCTCCAGAACCTTTCATAGCCACGTTCATATCTACATCAGCCTGTGAATCCTCAAGATAAGTTAAATCTAAAAAAATTGCCCCCTGCCAGATGCCTACGCTTATCGCGCCCAACAAATCAGTAATACAAAGCTCAAAGATTTCTTTGCGGTTATAAAGCTTCTTTAAACAATCAACTAAAGCAATATAGCCGCCGATAATTGAGGCTGTGCGGGTGCCGCCGTCAGCTTGAATAACATCACAGTCAATACGAACGGTTCGCTCGCCTAATCTTTTTAAATTAACTACGCTGCGCAGTGATCTTCCGATAAGCCGCTGAATTTCCATTACCCTTCCCGAAACCTTATCTCTGGGAATTCGGTTATCGGTTGCGCAGGGAAGCATCCGGTACTCAGCAGTAAGCCAGCCCTCACCAGTGCCCTTTAAAAAAAGTGGAACAGTTTTATCTACGCTGGCAGCACAGATCACTTTAGTATTTCCCATTTCAATCAAACAGGATCCTTCGGCATATTTAAGAAATTTCCGCTTAAGATTAATTCTTCGCAGTTGATCTGGCTCTCGGTTATCTTGACGTTTCATGCTTTTATCTTAC
>CAZFML010000072.1:0-3780 GCA_964519975.1 uncultured Planctomycetia bacterium | reverse complement strand
ATATTATGATAGGCCCCGTAAAGCGAAGGCCGGATAATATCGTTCATTGCCGCATCAACCACAACAAACCTCTTCTTGGGCCTATCCTTTAAATAAAGTACCTTGGTAACTAAAATACCGGCGTTTCCGGCAACAAATCTTCCCGGCTCAAGAATTACCTTTAAAGAGATCTTTTTAAGTAGAGGCAGCACTTGCTTAGCAAAGCTATTTGCAGTTTGCGCTCTCTCTTTATCGTATACTATGCCTAATCCTCCACCGATATCAAAAAACTTCAGATTAATTCCGTTTTTCGATAAATCTTCTACTAAAGCCTTAACCTTCTTAATCGCCTTTACATAGGGCCGGCTTTCAGTAATTTGCGAGCCAATATGGATATGAATTCCGACTATATTTAAATAGGAATAACTCTCTCTGTCGCGAAAGACTTCTCTTACCGTATCAATATCCATGCCGAACTTGGTCTCTTTTTTCCCGGTAACAATATAGCTATGAGTCTTAGGCTCAACATCAGGATTAAGCCTTAAACCGGCATCGACCTTACGGTGCAGAATCCTAGCCAACTTATTGATTCGCTCAAGTTCCTCCAAAGACTCAACCGTAAACATAAGTATCCCGTAGTTAATTGCCTCTATTATTTCCCGGTCAGTTTTTCCTACTGAGGCATAAACGATTTTTTTGCCCAAACACCTTACTCTTTTAGCCCGGTAAAGTTCGCCGCCGGAAACAATATCTAACCCTGAGCCATTGTTGACCAAAAGCTTCATAATCGAAAGGTTAGAATTCACCTTAACCGAGTAACAAACCAAAGGCTTGATACTTCTGAAAGCTCTCTTTATTTTTAAAAAATGATCGAGGATAGTCTTCGAGCTATAGATAAAAAGAGGGGTACCAAACCTCTTGGCTATCTCTTCGACCTTAAGATTCTCACAAAAGAGACTGTTTCTCTTAAAACGGAATTCGTGCATCCTAAACTATCTTTTTTTAGAAGTTCCCTTGAAAGTTCGTTGCTTATTTGAGGGCAGCGACTTTTTTGAGGCTACCGCGTGTTCGGCACTCATTATCTTCCTTATATTCTTATGGTGCAGTTTACTATTAAACTTTACTAAAACCTTATCAGGCATATCTTTAATTTCAAGATTATGGTCTTGGGAATAACGAATAAGTCTACCGACTGCTGCGTGAGCCTCAGCAAAGGTAACTCCCTCATGAACTAAGAACTCTACTAACTCGGTAGCATAAAGTTCTTCGTCCTCTAGGGCTTCTTGAATTTTAGTCTTGTTTAGCTTTAAACCCTTGATTAGCTCAGCAATGATTTTCAGCTCCTGCTCTATAACTTCAGTAGAGGAAAACAAAGGCTCTTTATCAAGCTGCATATCCCGGTTGTAAGTCAAAGGAATTCCTTTCATAATAGTCAGAACTGAAACCATGTTGCCGTAGATCTTTCCGGTACTACCTCTAACCAGCTCAAAAAAATCGGGATTCTTTTTATGCGGCATAAGCGATGAGCCAGTGCAGAACTCTTCCGGCAAATCAAAGAACCCGAACTCTTTGGTAGAATACAAAATAAAATCTTCAGCCATTCTTGAAAGATGCATCTGTAATATCGCCAAGATACTTAAAAATTCAATAACAAAATCTCGACTGGCTACATTGTCTAAAGAATTTTTAACTGCATAGGACTTAGAATGTTTTAGCTGCGGCTTAGAGCTTCCCAGGAATTTCTTTAAAGCCTCGGTATAAGCAGCCTTAGGAATAGTACTTCCAGCCAAAGCTCCTGATCCGATATAGATTGATGATTTTTTCAAAAAAGCATCCAGCCTTTCAAAATCTCTCTCGAACATACAAAAGAAAGCTCCGGTATAGTTGACAAAGGAAACTACCTGGGCTCTTTGAGTATGAGTATAGCCGGGCATAAAAATATTTCTGTATCTGTTGCCGAGATGGTTAAGGTTGGCTAAAACTACGTTGAGCAAACTTAAAATATACACCCCTTCCTTGTAGCAGTACCATTTCTCATCAAAGACAACCTGATCGTTTCTCGAGCGCAAAGTATGAAGCTTCTCAGCCGGTTTTCCCAGCTTTTTGGAAACTCGGTTCTGAATATCAGTATGGATATCTTCAGCGTTAGGATTAGGCTTAAACCTTCCGTCTCTTACGTCTTGAAAAATATCACTAAGAGCAGCTATCAACTCATCAGCCTCGGGCTTCTCCAGAATACCGGCTTCTTCCAAAGCGCTAACATGAATGATCGAGTGATAGATATCATACTCAACAATCTTATAGTCGTACTGGATAGACTTCTGAAATTCAAAAAAATCTTTATTAATCTTCTTTGTGAACCTTCCACCCCAAAGCTTATTAGCCATAAAATCTCCTGTTTTTAACTTCTAAACTTTAAATCTGATAGGGCATACCGGCAATGTTTATAAAGCCTTCTGCCCACTTCTTATTAAACTTATCTTTCTTGCCATAGGTCGCTAACTCTTTCTTGTACAAAGAATAAGGTGAGGTCCTTTTGGCAATAATAATATTTCCCTTGTATAGCTTAAGTCTTATCTTTCCGGTTACCCTAATTTGAGTTTTCTCAATCAAGCTATCTAAGGCTGCTTTTAGCTTAGAAAACCACAAACCTTGGTAAACTAACTGGGCATACCTTAAAGACAAAACCTGTTTAAAATATCGAGAATCTTTATCTAAAGTTAAGCTCTCTAGCTCTTTGTGAGCGGTATGCAAAATCCAGCCAGCCGGAGCCTCATAAACTTCTCTTGACTTTATACCAACAGTTCTATCTTCAACCAGATCAGTTCTGCCGATTGAGTGTTTTCCGCCGATTTGGTTCAGCTTGTTAATAAGGGCTACTAAATCTATTTTTCTTCCATTTAACTTAACCGGCTTTCCCTTAAAAAACTCTATATCTATATACTGAGGGCTAGCCGGAGCTTTTTTTAGACTCTCAGTTAAAATAAAAGCCTCTTGGGGTGGTTCCTGGTTTAAATCCTCTAAGCTGCCGGCTTCAATGCTGACTCCCCAGATATTCTTGTCAATACTATAAATTTTTTTCTTGGTAGCCTTAATCGGCAACTTTAACTTTTTAGCATAATCAATCTCGGAATCCCTGGAAGTTAAGTGCCACTCTCTTAAAGGAGCAATAATTTTTAGCTTAGGATTTAAGGTTCTAACCGCTATCTCTATCCTTACTTGATCATTGCCCTTAGCGGTACAGCCGTGAGCCACGAAACTCGCTTTTTCTTTCTTGGCTACCTCGACTAAATATTTAGCAATCAGTGGACGACCTAAAGCTGTAGCTAAAAGATACTTATTTTGATAAACTGCTCCGGCCTTTAGCGAGGAAAGTACATATTGTTCAGCAAACTCTTTCTCTAAATCCTCAATGTAAACCTTAGAAGCCCCGCTTTGCTTTGCCATTTCTTTAAGCTCCTTAGGCGAAAACTCACTGCCTAAGTTGGCCGAGAAGCAGACCACTTCGAAGCCTTTCTGCTTTAACCAGGCCAGGCAGCAGGAAGTATCCAATCCTCCGGAATAAGCTAAAATTACCTTCTTCATCTTTTTAATAGATAAACTAAAATCGCCTTAGCCGCATGCAGGCGATTCTCGGCCTGTAAAAACACAGCCGAATTTTTACTATCAATTACCGAATCGGTGATTTCCTCTCCTCGATGAGCCGGCAGACAATGCATTACAATGCAGTCGGACTTGGCGGCCTGTAAGATTTTATCATTTATCTGAAAGTTTTTAAAAGCTTTTTTTCTTTTCTTTCTT
>CAZFML010000071.1:0-4893 GCA_964519975.1 uncultured Planctomycetia bacterium | reverse complement strand
CTCTCGGGAAGGTAAAGTTTTACACTCAACCGGAAACGATATTCCTACTCTGGGGCTAGCTCTTCTCTCATCCATATGTTTCTCTCAAAAAAGAATCCGAACCCGTGGCTAAATAAAGCAACGAATTCGGATTTCGTTCTAATATAACATATTTTTTCTATATTTTCAAGCTAAATAGAGAATTTTTATCATTTTTTTACAAGTTCATGGATGGCAAGAGGTAAAGTTTAGGCTGGATAGGGTTAAAAAGGTCAGTTTAAACTATTTCATTCAGCTAGTATAATTTTATGCAGCTAACTAACCTTAAAAAGAAATTAGAACTCTCTAGTTTAGCTAGAATTAACCTCTCTTCTTTGGCAACTCCATTATCGCAAAGAAACTGGTCGGATGATGAGACTTCCTGGTAAGCTGTTTTAACAAAGCTTCAGCGATAACCTCTGCTGAAAGAAGCTTCTTGGAATTAGACATTATTCGAAAAACTTTTACCCGCATAAAAACCTCCTTTCCTCTCCCAATTTCATCTTAAGGTTGTAAAAGGCACAAATCAATAGTAAACTGACTCTAAAATGTAAACGGTTTAAATGTATAGAAAGGAGATGAATGTGGCTGCCCCGTCTGGATTCGAACCAGAAATAACTGATCCAGAGTCAGTCGTGTTGCCAATTACACCACGGGGCAAAGAATTACTTTAAATTACAAAGGCTTGTTAATTTACCAGGCAATATCAAATCAGTTATCAGGAAGGGCTAGTTTTCGCAATCTTCTAGAACTTAAATCTCGCTTATCTAAAACTTTGTCTATCCTAAGCATTGCTTTTAAATTCTCCTTATAGCATCATCTAAGGCATCTTTTAGGCGCCTTGCACCTTGTTCATCAAATTCAAAATGTCTTACCTCACCACCGATTAAAGTAGTGTTTTCTCTTATTAATATCTTCTTCTTGCCAAATTTCTCAACCAATAACAGGTTATGTCTAAACATGGCTATGCCTTTACGGTGTTCATTAACCACGCCGTAATCTTTAATTAATTTTCCCGGAATCTTAGGTCCTTTTGATCTTTTGAAAAACTTCATTATTCTCCTCCCTCTCCATTTAAAATTATTTATCGCTAGTTCCCTCCAGGGTACCTACATCAGTACCTCTAAACCAGTCTTTTATCTTACCATCCTCAAGGTAAAAAGTAATATTATCACCGACTAAAGATATGTCTAAAAAGGTCATATATTCTTGGTTTCCGGATACATTATAACTGATCAGCTTATCCTTCGTAAAGCCTGCTTGTTCTAAATTCTCTTTGGGCATGTCCAGAACAATAACTCCAAGATCAGTAACTATTCTTTCTTCAAGTTCAGTTATTGGTTGGGCTGCCAGAGAAAAAAAAGGCAAAAAAACTGCTGCCGTGAGAAATAAAACTAAAAGAAGTCTTTTTGTAACCACAACTATTTACTTGGTTTGTAGACTTCAGTACCATAAAATATTTCAAAGATATAATGGGTTACTGCTGGTACTAATATCAGACCAACAATAAAAATTACAACATTATAAGAAACGATACTCAAGCTCAACATAACCCGGGTAATAACATAAACTGGCAGGATAATTAAAACATAAGCAACGTTAAGGCAAAGTTCTAGGAGCAAAAACTTCCATCCTTTCTTCCAGTGCCGAGCAAAGTTTTTCATAAACCTCCCCTTATTTAAAATGAGTCTTTGTCCTTAAATAAAATGATGCCTACCCTAGCCAAGAACACTATAATCTCAGTAATTCTTGGCTAAAGCTTAAATTACCACGTATTCTCTTCGAACCACTCGCCGAACTCAACCAATGCCCGCCAGGTAGCCTTACTGTCTTTAGAAATACCTTCACCAAGACCGGCAACAGTATTGCATCCGTTGAGAAGAAGCAACCCTAAGAGACACGCCAACAAAAGAGTAAATCTTTTCACTACCCCTCCTCTTTAAAGCTTTATTTATTTTCCCAATATTTTAAAAGTCTCTCCAAACGGCTTAATACCTTATCTCTGCCTAAAAGCTCTATTATCTCAAATAAGCCCGGTCCATCCTTTTTGCCAATCAAAGCAATTCTAACAGGCTGAACCAATAAACGCAACTTTAATCCTAGCTCCTCAGCTGCCCCTCGAAATTCCCTCTCGATCGCCTCTTTTTCAAAACTTTTGAGCTGGTTTAACTTCCCTAATAAAATATTTACCTCTTTTGAAGAGTCAGTTTCTAAAACTTCTTTGGCTTTCTCATCGTATTCAAACTGATCATCAAAGCAAAACCGGGTTTTATCAACCAGCTCCGATAAAGTAACTGTTCTTTCCTGAAAAAGGCCGGCCAGCTTCTCCAGATACTCCCGGCTGATACCAGAAGGCAAAGCTTTTGCCTTCTCCAAAGAGATCTGCATAAGATCAGTAAAAGTCTTTAAATCTTTTTTTCGGATATAATCGCCGTTAAGCCAGTTTAACTTATCCAGAGAAAAAATCGCTCCGGTTTTGTTAACGTCGGTTATATCAAAGATATCTTTAGCCTCAGCTAAAGATATTATTTCTTTGTTCTCTCCCGGAGACCAGCCTAAAAGTAAAAGGCAGTTTACTAAAGCCTCGGGAAGATAACCAAACTCTCTATACTCTCTTATTGATGTTGCCCCAAATCTTTTTGACATCCTGCCGCCGGATTCAGAAAGAATTAAAGGCAGATGAGCAAACTCAGGCATTTTAAAACCTAGGGCTTCATAAATTAAGATCTGCTTAGGAGTATTAGATATATGGTCCTCGCCGCGGATCACACAGTTTATCTTCATCAGGGCATCATCAACCACGCAACTAAAATTATAAGTAGGAGAATTATCACTTTTAATTATTACCTCTTCGAGTTTGGGCAGTTCAGTAAAGGTAATTTTTCCCCGAATTAAGTCGCTGATCTCGATAGGCTTTAAATCATATTTAAAAAATACTGCTCCCTTGTCTTTATAGGCTTTACCTTCATCGATCAACTTTTGAGCATACTCTCTATAGAGATCAAACCTCTGGGACTGATAATGAATCTCATCCCAGTCCATCCCCAGCCACTGGATACTTTCTAAGATTTCATCTAAATACTCCTGCTTCGAACGCTGCTGGTCAGTGTCTTCAATCCGGAGGATAAACTCACCCTTGTTTTTTCGGGCATATAGCCAGTTAAACAGGCAAGTCCGTGCTCCGCCAATATGCAAGTAGCCGGTAGGCGAAGGCGCAAAGCGAACTCGGACAGCTGATTGACTAGTCACTTTCAGCCTCCTGTTTTAACTTAACAAAATCTATTTTTAAACTTTTAGTTATTTTTTGGGCACCTTCGGTGTTGTTGGTTTTTAAATAGATTTTAGCTAAAAGCCGATGAGCCTTATCCGACGGGTTAAACAAAAGACTCTTTCGGCACAGAATAAAGGCTTGGCTATAGTTCTTATCCTCATAGGCTACGAGTGAAAGTAAATACAAACTCTCGGAATGGCTAGGAGCAATTCTTAAAATCTCTTCCAGATACTCCTTGCTTTTTTTATTAAACCCAAGCATATGCAAGATATCAGCCATATTGAAATATCCTTTAAGATGCGGTTTTTCGAATTTAACTTCCTTGAGTAGATCTGGTTTTCTTAAAGCTATCGAACCAAAATTAACCCGATAAGCTTTGAGTTTAGGATTGTTGTTTAAAAAGCTCCTGGAGACAAAAATTATTCCCTTTTGACCAAAATAAACACATTCGAAACCCTTTTTAGCTAACAATTTAATTACCGGCGGGGGGGTGTTACGAAAATAACTTAAAACAAAACCTTCTATCTGGTATTTCTCTACAATCTTATCGAAAACCTCTTCGTTGGCAGTAATAATATCTCGATATTGAGAAAAAAACTCGCGGCCATAAACTTCAGCTCTGCCGTCAATAAAGACTTGGCGCTGCGGGAAAAAATTAAATATCATCGCTGCCCCGACATTGAAGCTATTAAACATTCTCTCAGGTAACTTCTGGGTTTCGATAAAATCAATCATCTCTTTAGGGTAAGCTATTAAGTCTCGGGAGAGAAATATGCTTTCCTTAACAAGCTTGCCATCGCTGGTGATACGAGCTTGGCCTAGCTTGGGGAAGTTTTTAACTTTTTTAACCATCGGAACACAAAGATTGACCGCATAAATAACAAGACAGATCTCAAGCAAAAGAAATCCTCTCTTTCGTAAAAGCTTCTCTGAGATAACCTCCTTGATCATCGGAAATCTATCAACAAATATTGCTATTGCTACAGGCATAAAAAAATACATGTTGCGCAGAGAGTTTAAAGAAAAACCAAGCATCAAAAGTCCTAAAATTAGATAAAACCAGTTTGTATTCTTAAAAAACAAAAGGCAGATAAAGGTAAAAATGATATAGCCGAAAAATTCTCGGTGCATACCAATATTAGCTAAAGGCCTTTCTAGCTCCTGAATATATTTATAAAATAGCCCTTGATTTCCTGACAGAATATCTTTTATAACCCCAAAGGGATAGCTGACTGTTGCTATCGGCTGAGGAGTAACAAAGCAGGCTAAAATACTAAAAATAAAAACTTTTTTTACCCGATTATAGAAAAGCTGATCTTCTTTAATCTTATTAAATCTGCTAAAAATAAGATAAACCAGCAAAACCAAAGGGCCTAAGAAGAAAAAGCCGTGGATATTGACCCAGAGCAGTTGAATAAAAGGAAGTATAAAAAGTAGTTTCTTTTTCTTAAAAACAAAAGGTAACAAAAATACAGCCAGAAACAGAAGGCTCAAATTGTCCGGCCGCATGGTAAAACGGCTTAAAGAAAGTTGAAGGCCGTAAACAAGCAGAGGAAATCCAAATAACCAATTAGCCCTTAAAACCATCGTTGCCAAAAGAAAAA
>CAZFML010000070.1:0-5058 GCA_964519975.1 uncultured Planctomycetia bacterium | reverse complement strand
AACTTAGTTTACATTACTACAATCACAGAAATTCTACACACCCCGTGGTTACCGCAGTTTGTTTTGTGATCCTGTGATTCTAGTTTTGACTATTAATTCCTTCGCAACTTTTATTCCAAAGATCTCTATAGGTAAAATAAGACTGCTTTAAATGCCGAAGATACGGAGACTGGCTACCGTCGCCTTGGCCGCATATGCCTAACCACTCTTCATGCATATAGCCATCAAGAAACGGTCCGCTAAAAAGACCTTTACGATCATGATAGGTAGGCTTATAAGCTTTCCACCACTCATCTATCCACTCAAAGGCTATACCGCCCACTGCATTGCCGGCTCCAAAACCAGCAGAGTTACAAACTATATCTTCCCAGCAGGCTTTATGATAATCAGCTTGGTATTGCTCTCCTTCTTTTAAAGAGTAGCCTTTGGCGTAAGAAGAAGTACCGTATTCGGTTATCATTGCTGCTTTACCCGATACCCGCCGGACCTCGTCCCAGATATCGAGGAATCCATACCTTCCCCGATAAGCATTGGTACCGAAAATATCAATATCCGGGCAGTTCTCGGCAAAAATATCTAAATACAAAATATCTCCGGAAACAATAGCTACCGGTCTTTTTTTCGGATCGAGAGATTTAATCAGCTTAGCTGCTTCATTGGCAAACCTAAAGAAACTCTCTGGTTTCTTATCAGCATTGCAGCCTAATCCATAAACATTCTCATTGCCAAGAAGCCAGATAAGCACATAGGGCTCATCTTTAAACTCTAAAACCATTTTTTCAACACTTTCAAGCATTTTTTGTTTCTGGGCCTGGTTGTCGTAATCAGTGCCAGGATCCCACTCTGCTCCACTACCCAAGGTGTATTTCCCAAGGAAGTCACCTAGTAGTATATATATACCATATTTTTCATACATTTGCTTAAGAATTTTTTTATTTAATTCATAGGGCTGATGATAGAGTCGGATTGAATTTGCCCCCATCTGCTTAAGTAAGGCAAAATCCCCTACTGCTGACTCTGATTTATCCTTGATATTATTGAGGTTTTTATCAACCCAGGCCTCAAACGGAGAATCGATAAGTCCGTTCTCATTCAGATCCTGGGTAGTCCAATTTTGCATCGTTCCATCGTCAGGAGACTCTCCTACCCGGGTAGGCCCGTAGGTAATGGCTTTTATCATAAAGGGCTTGCCTTTAAGCAACAGCTCCCAGTCTCCGGATTCATATTTAACCAGCTTGATGTCTTGACCACTGGATTTAGTAACTGTTTGAAGCTTACGCTTTCGCTGAGCGCAAGGGTTGTCGATCAAGCTTTTCTTCCAAAAGGAAAGCGACACCAGTCTTCCTGGTTTTACGATAAACATATCATTACGAATATCATTATCATAACCATTGATTATTCTTACCTCGGCATCCTCAAGCGAAAGGTTAAATTCAGGATGTTTTTTCAACAGGTACTTTATCCGATAAATGGATACTTTAGCTACATACCAAGGCGTATGCCAGTAAGTCCAACCGTAGCTTTTGGGAAAATGAACTAATATAGCATAATAAGCTTTTATGGCTGATTTAATCAAACCGCTTCTTTCTAAAATTTCGGCTAAGTTAAACTGCTTTACGCCTTGAGGCTCGGGAGCCATATTCCATTTATAAAAAGCAAGTTTTAAATTACGGCTATTGAAAATCTCCCAGTGGTCGATTTCCGAAAGCTTATCCTTAACCTCGATGTAGCCGGGATCAAACTTAATCGAACTGGTGTTAGGGTGGATTCCTTCGCCAACCGCCTTAGACAATCCTATCGGATCATTTACCTGGTACTTATAATCTTTGGTTCCTTCATTTTTAAATTCACCGTATTTAAGATAATCAACTGGAAATTCGCTTCCCTGATCATAAAGCACGGCTGGTATTTCCTGTTCAATAATGATTTCCTCTTCCTCGCAGACGCCAGTTATTTCACAGATAGCATCTTTGGCTGCTTCGGCAATCTTCCAAAACCAACCCCGGGGATCAAAAGACTGAGCAAACGGGTATTTGTCGACAATAATCTGGAAAGTCTCAGCTGCCTCTTCTAATTTGCCTTGGTCGCGCAAGCTTTCAGCCTTAATAAAGTAGCACTCAGCAATATCGTTCATTGCCTGATAGCTAGTTATTTTAGCTTCAGCCGGAAAATCTCTTAAACTTTTACTTAAAGTATCGGCTTCTTGCGAAAATTTATCAATGCAGTCCTCGACTAACTCATAAACTTGAGAATACTTTTTAGCACCTCTTAAACTCCAACCCTTTTTAACGCATTCCGAAGAGTCCTGGCTAAATGAAGGGACGCAAAGCCAAAAACTAAAAATCCAAAAAGCGATTAATAAAATTTTAAAAAATCTCATCATCCCACCACAGCTCCGGCAGTGAGCCCCTTGATAAACTGCCTCTGCATCCGGATATACAAAAGAATTATCGGAAAAGCAGCTATAGTTAAAGCGGTCATAATCAAAGTATGCTGGGTTACCATCTTGCCAGTAAACTCCATAAGTCCGGCTTGAAGCGGCATAAACTTCTCGTCAGTAAATATAAGCTTGGCCAAAACAAACTCATTCCAAACGTTTAAGGCATTGAAAATAACTACTACGCCTAAGGCCGGGGCAACTAAAGGCAAACCCACATGCCAGTAAATTTGAAGTTTATTGCAGCCGTCAATGCGGGCGGCATCCTCAAGGTCGCGCGGCAACTGATCAAAAAAAGTTTTTAAAAGATAAATGCTTAAAGAAAGACCGATATTAGTCATTGCCAAAACATATCCTGATCGGTTTAAAAGGCCTAACTGTTGCAGGAGAGCATACACCGGAACAAAGCCGGCCGGAAGCGGTATCATCATTGCCGCCAGAAACATAAAAAAGATAAAATTCTTTCCGGGAAAATTCAAGCGCGAAAATCCATAAGCCGCCAGAGAAGAGATAAAAACGATAAATACAACCGTAGCGGTTGTGTAGATAACGCTGTTAACGATATAGCGCCAAAACTCACTCTCAACTATTACCTGGCGATAATTACTCCAGTTCAAAGGGGTAGAAATTTTAAGTCCGGAATCAGCGTCGTACTGAGTTTGGGTTTTCAATGATACGTTTACCATCCAGAAAAAGGGAAAAATACAGGAAAAGGCAACGCTTAAAAGAAAGCTGTGCAAGATAATCAAGATAATTATTTTCTTAGCTTGATAATACACCGTATTTGGCCCTCACCTTTTTGGAAACAAAAAACATAGTAAACGATATAAGAACTAACATCGCTCCTAGAATAAGACCTTCAGCGCAAGCTAATCCTGCCAATTTACTGGCACCGCCGATATGTGAAAAGATAATCATAACCGGAACAGTGGTCTGGCCTCCGGCACCGGCATTTAAAGCTAAAATCATAGCAAAAGCCTGCATAGTACCTAAAATGGTAAGCACAATTACTAGTGTAATAACTGGCATTAAAAGCGGGACAGTAACTTTAGTAAATTGCTGCCAGGCTCCGGCTCCGTCAATTTTTGCAGCCTCATATAACTGCTCAGGAATAGTTTGTAAACCGGCAAAGAAAATAACAAAAGCCCAGCCAAAGCCTTTCCAGCAATGGACCAAGGCCGTAACCAGACGCACGCTTGCTCCACCGATCCAGTCCTGAGCCATAAAACCTAAGTTAAGGTTATGCAATATATTGTTAAATACATCCCGGCCAATAGGCTCACCGATTAAGAGCTGCTTCATCAGCAATCCGATTATAATCTCGGAAAGTACCGGCAAGATAAAAAATACAACCCGATAGAATTTCTTCAACCTCACAACCTTATCTACTGCCAAAGCTAAAGCAAAGGCTAAGATGTTTTGAAAGGTTAAAGCCCAGAAGGTGATAAAGCCGCCGTTGTACATTGAGCGCCACCAGTCTTTATCGGTTAAAGCATCTTCAAAGTTGCCGAAACCGATATAGTACTGCCGGAAGCTAAAATCACCGATTAAATCGTAGTTGGTCAAACTTAAAATAAAACTGTAGAAAAAAGGATAGATATAAAAAATCGAGAATATTAATAAAGCTGGAAAAATAAATGAGAAGCTTACGCTATTTTCTCTTAAACTGGAGTTCATTGTCGGGAAATTTTATTCTTTTTCTCCTGTATCTCCTGACCCAGCTCTGCCGGTTGCTTTAAACCCATGACAATTTGCTGCAAACCCCGGTTTATTACCTCAATAACTCTTGAATCCTCATTGTATGGCCAGACATCAGGATGAGTAAGACTATCAAAGGTTAAAGTCAGTTTTTTAAGCTCTTCGGGAAGTTGATCTTCACAACCTTTAATAGAAGGCAGATTGTTGGTTTCCTTAATCAGGAAAATCTGCTGCTCTTTTTGAGTTAACCATTTTAAGAATTTAACTGCCTCTTCTTTACGCGGTGATCGTTCATTAACCATAAAAGAAGTTCCCGAACCTCCCCAGATCTTTAGCGGATAATTAGTTGAAACCTTAGGCAAAGAAAAAAAAGCATATTCCAAATTAGGATTCAGCTGCCGATAAACATTGACCGACCAACTGCCATTAAAAGAAAACACGGCTTTACCTTTAGAGAAGGCATTTTCCGACTCTTTATTAGTCATGGTGGCTATATTCGGAGAAAGAATTCCCGATTCTTTTAAAGTCTCAAACAGAGAAAAAACCTTAAGCCAGTCGGGATCGGTATAAAGCACATCACCCTTTAAAGTCCGTACGAATTTTTTCTCGCCCATCAAATTTATCGCCCATTCAGTGGCCAAGGCATTAAGTAGCCAGCCCTCACCCCAACCGCAGACAAAACCAAAACTGCCGGCTTTAGTCTGCTTGGCGTATTCAATAAACTGGTCAAAAGTTTCTGGGGGCTCTGAGAAGCCAAAACTTTTAAGTAAAGACTTATTGTAAACAAACTGCATAATTGTTGTATCGATTGGCACACCGTAAATTCCCGGCTTAACTTTTGAAGAGTTGTTTTTCTTAAATACTACTATGTCTAAGGTTTTGGGATAAAACCGATTCTGCCACTGTTTGGAATCTTCATTCAT
>CAZFML010000069.1:0-5129 GCA_964519975.1 uncultured Planctomycetia bacterium | reverse complement strand
CTACGGCTAGAATAAGAAATTACGTCACTATTTAGAGGGAGTTGAATCTAAAAACCTACGTTTTTTTCCTTTTTATGAAAAAATTTGGGAGCTTATGTTTTTAAGTTCGCTTATCGTGGCTAAGCCCGGAGGAATGACTATTTTTGAAGGAGTCTATTATAAAAAACCTTTTATTTTTACCCATTACATTCCTGGTCAGGAAAGAGAGAATATGGAGGTGTTGATTGATGCTGGTGTGGCACTATTTGCTAATAAGCAGAGAAGCTTCCGTACGGCCGTAAAAACCTTGAGTCAAAAACACAATCAACTTAATAACCGCTACCCCTTAAGGATCGATAATATTCAGTCAGTATTGACTGAATTAGTCGGGAAATGTCTTTCTAAAAATAGAACCTAACTGATGAGAAAAATAGCCAGGATAGTTCTGCCTATTTCGTTAGAGAAGGAGTTTGACTACTCCTTTGGAGCGGACTCTGCTCTAGAAAAGGGCATGCGGGTTTTGGTGGATTTTCGCGGAAAAAAGCGGGTGGGAGTAGTTGTAGCCATAGAGCAAAAATCAAAGCTGAAAAAACTAAAAACAATACTTAGTGTTCTTGATCACAAGCCTTTATTGACTGAAGAGAAGCTAGTTTTTGCTAAGAGGTTAACCGGACTCTATCCTTATGCTTTGGGAGAGTTTATTTTTATGATGATCCCGGCCAGTCTAAAAAAACCCCGTCGATGGAAATTAAGCGATTCAGTAGCCGCCGGGACAGACAAAAGTTCTCGTCGCAGACTTTTTATTAAATCTCCGGATTTTCTTAAGCGTTACCAGCTCTGGAGAAAATTAGTTCAGAAAGAATTAGCCCAAGGTTCGGTTATGGTTTGTTTTCCACAGGTTTCATACCTGGTTAAAGCCAGGCAGATGATGCTTAAAGATTTTCCCTGGCAGATTAAAGTTTTGCACAGCCAAAGAAAAGAGGCAGAGTTCTTCAGTAGCTGGCAGGAGAGTCGCAACAACAGTTTAATCTTAGGTACTAGAATGGCTCTTTTTCACTATCCGTCGGATTTAAGACTTCTGATAGTGGAAGAGGAAGACAGCCCTTATTACTTTCAGGCCGAGAAGCCGTTTTATGATCTTAGGGAGGTTGCTGGTTTGCTTTCGGATATCAAAAATATAGATTTAGTTTTAGCCGCAGGTTTACCTTCTTTAACTACCTACAAGCAGATTAACGACAAGAAGATCGAGCTGGAAGAACTAAATTCGGAATCATCAGAAACAAAAGTTGTAGAAACGGGGAGTTTTTCGAAAAAGAAGGTAGTTGGTCCGGTTTTAATTGAGCTGTTGGGTAAGGTAGTTAAGAAAAACCAACAGGCAGTTGTTCTTTGGAACCGAAAAGGATTTGCTCAAGTGCTTAGATGCTCGGCTTGTGGATATATATATAAATGTCGCCATTGTTCGGGGTTTTTACAAGTTTCGAGGTTAAAGCAGAAGACCAGGTGTCCATATTGTTTAAGAGAGGTGGATTTGCCTACCTTTTGTAGCCAATGCCATAAAGGCTATCTTAAATCCTTTGGCTTAGGTGTTGAGGGTTTGATTCAGCGGCTTAAAACTGCGTTTCCGGAAATAAAGATTGCTAACTGGCCGAAGCGTTCTCGGGATTCAAAAATTATAGTTTCCACATCCGAGATTTTGAGTTCGCTTTACGATCAGGAGATTTTTGAATCAGGATTTTTGTTGGATACTGACTCTTTATTAAGCCGGCCGGATTATCAGGCTACCTTTGATGCTTTCCTTTATATTAATAAGCTTAATACTTTTTTTAAAGAAGGGCTTTATCTGTTCACTGTTAATCGCGACTATTACTTATTTGATTATTTGAATAAAGATTGGCGACAGTTTTATGAACAAGAACTGAGCCTGCGCAAGAAGATGGATCTGCCTCCGTTTAGGCTGTTAGCAAAAATTACCTTACGGGCAAAGAATGAAAAGTTACTTTTAAAAGGAGCCGAAGACCTGTATAATAGTCTTAAGGGAAGTTTTAGCGAGGTTTATGGACCTTCGCAAGAATACCCGTTTAAGCTACGGGATAAATTTCGTTATGCGATTACCGTAAAAACCGATAGGAGCCTTAAGAAACGTAAGATAATCAAGGAAAGGCTCGATCAGTTTCGCAGCTCGAATTTACAGCTGGCAGTTGAACTACATTGAGCAGATATTTAGGTTATGAATTTTATCTATTTCGGCAGTTCTGAATTTTCAAAAGTTGTTTTAGGCGGTCTTTATCAGCAAGGGCTTAAGCCTTTGTTAGTAGTTACCAAACCGGACAAGCCCAAGGGCAGAGGCTTAAAGATTTCAGCGACCCAAGTAAGCCTTTTGGCAAAAAGCAAAAATACCCCGGTTGTTAAACCGCAGTCATTGAAAGAAGTTGAATTTTACCAGCGACTAAACAAGCTTGAGACGGACTTCTTTATCGTGGTTGATTACGGAAAGATTATTCCCGGAAAGCTGCTGTCTATCCCGGGTAAATTTAGCTTAGGGCTGCATCCATCGTTACTTCCGCGTTATCGGGGACCGGCACCGATAGAGTATACGCTTCTTAACGGTGACAGAGAAAGCGGTCTGACTGTGTTTAAAATTAATGACAATGTCGATTCTGGTGATATTATATTACAAAGAAAAGTCAGCGTTGATTACAACGATGACTATCATTCTTTAAGTCAAAAATTGGCTGATCAGGGAGCTTCGGTTTTAACCGAGGCTTTATCGAAGATAGAAAGTGGCAGTTACAAGCTAACCAAGCAGGATGAAAGCAAAGTTTCCTTTAGTGCGAAGTTTAAAAAGGTTGATGGCCAAATTAGCTGGCAACTGCCAGCTCAAAGCATCCGGAATTTAATTAGGGCAACAATTGATTGGCCTTCAGCTTATACTTACTATAAGGATTTAATGCTTAAGATAATAAAAGCTGAAGTTGTCGATATTGAGAGTCAATTGCGGCCGGGGGGAATCGTTAAGATCGAGAGGGATGGAATTTATGTAGCTACCGGCGAGCAGTTTTTGCGGATTTTGCGGATTCAGCCTCAGGGTAAAAAAATTATGGACGCCTGGGCTTTTGTCTGTGGACACCGGCTTGAAGTGGGTGAGCGTTTTGGAAAATAGCTCAAGATCTATCCGGGCAATTTTCTCAGGGCTAGTCCAGGGGGTTGGTTTCCGTTTTACAGCCGTCAGCTTAGCTAGAAAATATAACCTTAAGGGTTGGGTTAAGAATCTTAGCGATGGCCGGGTAGAGTTAGTTGCCGAGGGGCTAGATAAGGATTTAAATTGTTTTTTTAAAGATCTGAATAAAGAGTTTGAACGCAGTCTTATTGATTGCCAGGTTCAGGATATTGAGTCCCAAGGCAATTTTCGGGGTTTTCAAATATTAGTCTAAGAGTATATTTAAGAAAAGAAAGTGAGGTTTTAAAATGAGGTATGCTATTTTTGCTGATGTCCACAGCAATCTCGAAGCATTTACTGTAGCGATCGAGACTTACTATCAGGAAAATATCGATCGTTATGTTTTTCTTGGCGATATAATCGGCTATGGCGGCGATCCCAAGGAATGCTTAAATATATTAAAAGATTTAAAAGCGCTATGCGTTGCCGGCAACCACGACTGGACAGCAATAGGAAAATTCCCTCTTAATAATCTGAATCTCCATGCCCGGAATGCAATTATCTGGACCAAAAAGCAGCTCAAAAAAGATAATTTGGAATATCTTTCTAGATTCCATCTCACTCTACAAGAAAAAAGCTTTACCTGTGTCCACTCCAGTTTAAAGTCACCCCAGGAGTTTAGTTACATTTGGGATATTGACGATGCGGTCTCGGTTTTTCAGCTTTCTAAGGATCGGTTGTGTTTCGTAGGACATTCCCATCGGCCGGGAATATATTGTTTGGAGGGTCAAAACGTATCCTACATCGATCCCGGAGAGGTCACCTTAAAGCCCGAAAATAGATATATAATCAATGTTGGCAGCATAGGCCAACCGCGCGATGGAGACCCGAGAGCTTGTTTTTCGGTTTATGACGACGAAACTCAACAGGTTCAAATCATCAGGGTCGGCTATGATATTGCTAAAGCTGCCTCCAGCATTCTCAACAACGGCCTTCCACCTACCTTGGCTACGCGGCTTTATGACGGTCGATAGTTTTAGCAAAGCTAAAAACTTAGTATGGGGATCAGTCAAATAAAGAGCCAGATTGAAAGATTACGGCAAAAAATCAGACAAGCGGACTATCGTTATTATGTTTTAAGCGATCCGGAAATTTCCGATAAAGAATACGATACCCTCCTAAAAAAACTGCAAACCTTAGAGAAAAAATACCCCCAGTTTATCACCTCTGACTCTCCCAGCCAACGTGTTTCGGGAGGAGTTGTCGACGGTTTTCCCGCAATCAGGCACAAAGTTAAGATGCTGTCATTAGATAACAGCTATTCAATTGACGAATTAAAAAGCTGGGAAGAAAAGATAAGGCGAATGCTAAAAAGAGATCTTGCCTTAGATTACGTAGTGGAGCCTAAAGTCGACGGAGTCAGTTGCTCTTTAGTTTATGAGAAGGGACAGTTTAGCTTAGGTTCAACTCGTGGCGATGGAGAAGTAGGCGAGGATGTCACCTCTAACCTAAAAACGATTCGTTCAATTCCGCTTAAGCTGCAGGGTAACTATCCAGAAGCAATTGAGGTCCGTGGTGAAATATATATGGAAAAAGATGATTTTCAAAAGGTAAATAACTATCGAGTTTCTCAGGGGGAGGCGCCATTTGCCAATCCTAGAAACGCTACCAGCGGCTCGCTTAAATTATTGGATCGATCAGTGGTTGCAAAACGAAAACTCAAATGTTTAGTACACTCTTTTGGCTGGGCTAAAGGTGTAGATTTTAAAACCCACGGCGATTTTTTAGATAAAGTAAGAAAGTGGGGATTGCCAACTGATAAGAAGAGCTGTTTCTGTAGCGATTTAAAGGCAGTAGTTGAATACTGTCTTAAGCAGGAGGCTAGGCGTGATAATTTCAGTTATGAAGTCGACGGTATGGTAGTTAAGGTCAACAGTCTTGGTTTGCAAAAAGAACTAGGGGCAACCCTTAAATCCCCGCGCTGGGCAGTAGC
>CAZFML010000068.1:0-5182 GCA_964519975.1 uncultured Planctomycetia bacterium | reverse complement strand
AACGATTAGTTCAATTAGGGTGAATGATTTTTTCATAAGAATTCCTCCTTTTTGATAATTATACCACTTATGGGGGGGGATTCAATAGAATAATCTACCTTCTCCTTCTTTTTCCCAAAAACTCCCTTATATCAGGGGCTAATTTAATCCTTAAACTAACCCTTTCTCTGCTTACCGGATGGGTAAAATTCAAATAGAAAGCATGGAGAGCCAGCCGCCTAAATTTAACCTCAAAATCCTTACCAAAAGCATACTTTCTTTCGCCTAAAATCGGATGACCAATTCCAGCTAGCTGGATCCGCAACTGATTAGTCCTTCCGGTTAGAGGTATAAGCTCTAAAACCGAAAAATTGGGAAACTCTTCCAACACCCGATAAGTTGTCTTTGCTCTTTTTGGTTTCTCACCAAAGCGTTTGCCTTCTTTATCAATTATCTGACTATCAAGCAGCCCTTTTCTTCTATTTAGCTGATCCCTAACCAAAGCAATGTATTTCTTTTTAACCTCACCCCTTCTAAACTGATTAGCTATGTCAACCTGAAGACCTTTGGTTTTAGCATAGATAATTAAGCCGGTAGTTTCCCGGTCTAGGCGGTGACAAGGAAATACTTTCTCGCTTAACTCTTTTTCGAGAAGTGTAGTTAAGGTAATTTTCCCACCTTTGGGTGAAGGTTGGATTAAAATCCTAGCAATTTTATTTACCACCACTAGGTATTCATCATTGAAGACAATATCAAAGGCTTTGTTCATCTTTATTCAAAGATTGTTTTTACCTCTTCCTGCAACTCTCTTTTTAATATCTTTCCGGTCGTATTTTTAGGAAGGGATTGTTTAAATAAAACTTTTAGCGGGACTTTGTAAGCTGCCAGGTTGGCCCGCAAATAATCAATGATCTCTTTTTGTTCTAATTTTACTTCAGCTACCACAAAGGCAACCGGAACTTCTCCCCGGTGACGGTGAAAAACTCCGACCACTGCCGTCTCTTTTACTTTAGGATATTGATAAAGAAGGTCTTCAATCTCTCTAGGATAAACATTAAAACCCCTTACATTGATCATCTCTTTGCTGCGGCCAATAATATAGATAAAACCTTCCCGGTCAATTTTGGCTAAATCACCGGTATAAAGCCAGCCTCCTTTTAAGACTTTTTTTGTATCCTCTTCTAAATTATAGTAGCCTCTCATTATATTCGGGCCCTTAACTAACAGCTCGCCAACTTGGCCAACTGCCACCTCCTTGTTCTGTTTATCAATAAGCTTTACCTTAACTGAAGGAAGAACTCTGCCTACTGACTCGGCTTTCCGCTCTCTATTTAAAGGATTTAATGAAACTACCGGTGAAGCCTCGGTTAGGCCGTAGCCCTGAAGCAAAGGCCTCTTAAAAATCTTCTCAAAATCCTGGCCTACTTTCAAAGGCAAAGCTGCAGCTCCGGATATACACAACCGGATCGGATTTATAAAGAAGTTCAACAAACGCTGCAAGCCTGAAAGTTTCATTCCGCTTAAAATGCTATAGAGCGAAGGTACACCGATAAAAATCGTAACTCGCTGTCTAAAAATTGCCCGGATAACCCGTTTAAAAGGTCTCACTGTACGCATAATAACCACCCGGCCGCCTTTATATATCGGAAGCAGCATACATACTGTGGAAGCAAAGGAGTGAAACAGCGGCAAAAGACAGATTATGCAATCCTTACTTTTAAATTTTATAACTTCTGAACAGTCTTTAATATTAGAAATCAGGTTTTTGTGGGTCAAGCAGGCTCCCTTAGGTCTTCCGGTAGTTCCGGAAGTATAGACAATCTCAGCTAAATCATTGCTCTCAACTGAAATATTATCTAAAAGGTGTTTGGGGCTTCTGGTTAACTTATGAAAGCTAAGCATAAGCTTACTCTTCTGGGGTGCCGGCAGAGAAATTACATTCATCAGGGTACCAACCCGGGAAAGTATACTCTCAACATCTTCAGTTTTATCAATAGAGCAAATTAAGATTTTGGCCCTTGAGTCTTCGGCTATAAACCGGGCCTCCTCTCGTCTAAACATGCTATTTATCGGAACTACTACTGCTCCTAAACGCAAGATAGCAAAAAAGTAAGATACAAACTCCGGACAGTTAGGCAGCCAAAGAGCAACTTTGTCATTTTTTCGCACCCCCAGAGCATAGAGCGAGGCTGCTAGATTGTCTACGGCTTCTTTTAGCTGACCGTAAGAGATCTTTCTGGCGCCGAAGATTAAAGCTATCCGTTTGGAGAATTTAGAAACCGTATTATCTAGGAGTCGATTCAAATTATCGCTGTTTTTAATCATAAAATTTAGCTAAATAAGTTTTAGCCAACAGCCTAAAAAACTTCCCAAAAAATTAGCGGCAATATCTGCGGACTCGAAATCTCTAAAGGGAAGAAAGACTTGGACTAACTCGATTAATAAACCGAGAGAAAAAGCATAGCCAAAGCTGATTAAACTAGTATGCTTTCTCCCCTTTTTTAAAGCTGTATTTAAAACCAGGAAACTTAAAAAGCAGTAGATTAAGCCGTGTAAAATCTTATCGAGGTGAGTAATATCTACGGATACCTTAACAGGCAGAACTGAAAACAAAAAAATAAGAAGGGAGCAAAAGGCTACGCTCGGCCAGGAGAAAAAGCGCATAGATTATGATTCTTCCTCAAAGTTTCTGCGCTGCAAAACCTCTTCAATTTTTACTCTTAAAACATCTATCTGAACTGGCTTGACTAAGTAGTCCTCATTATAAAGACCGGCAGCTTTTATTTTAGACTCCTCATCAGCCTTGGCCGTAAGCATTATTACCGGAATTGCCACTGTCTTTGGTAAACTTTTAAGCTTATCTAAAGTCTCATAACCGTCCATGCCTGGCATCATAATATCAAGAAGGATTACATCAGGCTTGTAGCGGCCAGCTAGTTTTATGCCCTCGCTGCCACTGGTGGCAGTAACAACTTCGTACCCCTCGATCAGCTCTAAATTGGCTTTGACAAAAAAGGTTAAATCTTCTTCATCGTCAATTATTAATACTTTTCTCATCTGTTTTATAATATCACTGGCATAAAAGATGTCAACCCTTAGCTAATACTCAGGATTGACCTGAGCATGCCGAATGGGTCAATCCTCTGCAAGAAGCGGTAAAATTATTCTGACAGTGGTTCCCGTACCGGACTCACTATCAATAGTTAACTCTCCTTTATGGTTTTCGACAATTATCTTAGAAATTGATAATCCTAAACCCGTTCCTTTTTTATGCCGTTTAGTAGTAAAAAAAGGCTCGAACAGCTTGGAGACATCTTCTTGGGGGATACCTTCTCCGTTATCAGTTATTTCGATAACGCAGGCCGGACCAGCTCCCAGATGGCTAGCCACCACTTTCAGAACCTTGATTATTATCGATCCTCCCTTGGGTATAGCCTCGACTGCATTCATTAGCAAGTTAAAGACAACCTGCTGCAGCTGGTTGCGATCCCCAAAAATACGAATATCCTCCTTGCTAAAATCAGGAACAATTTGAATGTTTATTAAGGAAACTCTATATTTAATTAAAGCAATAGTATCATTTATTAACTCCTTGGGGCTAATCTTTTCGGTCTGTATCTGCGAAGGCATGGCAAATTTAAGCAGATTGCGCACCACACTATCAGCCCTCAATGTTGATTCCTTAATTTTCTTTATAGCTAACTTAACCTCCTTATCTGGCTTTAAGAGTTTTCTTTCTAAAAACTCTATACCTCCCAGAACAATGCCTAAGGGATTTTTTACTTCATGGGCCATGCCCGAAGAAAACCGCCCTAAAGCCGCCAACTTTTCTGACTGCACCAGTTCATGCTGGGCCGTCTTTAACTTCTCATAGGCCAGATCAAGATCTTGCTTTGACTTTATGCGTTCTTCCTCCACACCGATAGCTGAAGTAATAACCCCTAGAAACTCTCGGTCATCCTCCTTAAGCTTAAAATAGTCCTTATAAAAACTACCGATCAGACCGGAATAACTACCATGGCACTTAACCGCCTGACCAATAAAGCTATGATAAAGCGATTCAACTGACTGGGCAACTCCGGATAAATCATAAATCTTAATCTCGCCTTGCCCATCCAAAACATCTTGGTAAATATCTCGGTACTGTTCTATCTCCGGCAAAGAGCTAGACGCGTTACTATGTTGAGCAATCAGCTGCCAATAGTTATTCTCTCTATTTAGCCGCTGATAAGACATACAGTCAGCCTCTAAAATTTCTCCGCTAAGTGAAACAAAACTCTGAATATTAGCAACCGGATCTATTTTTAAATTAATAAAACAGTTGTTTATTTTTCTTAAGCGCTCTTCCACGGCTTTGCGATGAATAACTCCGGCTATTGTGTTAGCGATAGCAGCTAAAAACTCCTCTTCTTGCTTGATTTTGGCATGACCCTCCTTAAGATATATCTCAATCACCCCTAAAACTGTTCCCGAATAAAGAATCGGCAAGCAGTAGTGAGCATAGGCTTCTTTGTTTTTAGTTTTAAACTGATCGCTTTCGTAAATCCGCGGTGAAAATTGAGGCCGGGCCAGCTGGGCGGCTTTACCGGAAAGATGCTCGCCAAAGCGAATGCGGCTTAAAGCCTCTATTTCCTCCTTGGAAAGATTAGTCTGAACCCGCAAAGTTAAGACCTCGGGTTCATCACCGACTAAGTAAATAGCTGCTTTAGAGCCAGGAGTAAGCCAAGGAGTAGAAATAATAATACTTAAGGCACATTTTAAGAAGCCTTCGAGAGTAATGTTTTCTAAGGAGAAACGCAAAAGAGAGTTAATTACCGCCTGAGCAAGATAGCTGTGTCTTATTTCCTGTTCCTGCTGGCGAATCTTTGTAAAATCTTGAATGGTTTCAATTGCCCCGGTAACTTCTCCCTTTTCATCAACAACAGCAAAGGAGTTAACTTTATAAACCTTCAGCTTCCCTAAAGACTCAACTTCTAGAATTGCCTCCTTGGCACTCCCTTCGGCCATAGCCTTACAGGTAGGACAAACTTTACATAAGGAATCAGAGGAACTGCTAAGAATATCATGAGCCATAGACCGGCTAGAGATACTTTCTTTGGGAAACCATTCTTTAAACTGCCGGTTCTTATATACTATTGATAAATCCGGCGAGATAACTGAAATCCCGATGTCAATATTATCGATAAGGCCCTGATATTGCCGC
>CAZFML010000067.1:0-5424 GCA_964519975.1 uncultured Planctomycetia bacterium | reverse complement strand
TTATTTAAAATACCTCTAGTATCAAAAGCCATCTCATCTCCTAAAAATTCCATACCCTTGGTATGCTAAATAAGGGACACAGAAAACACTTATCACCAAAGTTACATAAAATATTATCCTTAATCCCATAAAAAAAGATAGAACTGACAATGCTAAAGTTATACATAATAATAATCTCCAAATACCATAACTTTCCTTAATCGTAAACACTAAGATAAGCCAAGCAAAACCCACTGCCAATAGCACCATCGTCTAGCTCCTCTTCTTTCCCTTTCTCCACTAGAACTAAGTATATTATATCATCAGTTAGGCCTTCTGCCAGCTCAAAGGATAGATTGATTTATCTAAATAGGGTCTTGAAAATTTCTATTTCCTGGTCGATCTGGCTCAACCTCTGCTTAATCTGTTTAAGGCGCTGTTGGTAGTTTAAAACTACTTCCTTGCGGTGGTAACTACGAGGGTTAGCAATGATGCGCTTTTTTACATTAAGCTCAATTTCAAGCTTTTCCTTTTCTTTTCTTAACAGCTTTATTTCTTTTGAGATTGCGGCATTATGAGCTTTTTTTTCTTTGCCTTTCTCTGATTTTGATATCTCTGTTTGCTTTCTGTCTGGCTTAGGTTCTTTACTTCTAGTCTCCACAACATCAGTAAATCTGGCTTTCTGCCAGTAGTAATCAAAGTTTCCGGGGAATTTTCTTAAGTTTCCTTGTTTAATTTCAAAAACCATATTAGCTACTGAACGGACAAAATGGATATCGTGGCTTATAAAAACTAAAGTTCCGTCATAGTGACTCAAAGCCTTAATCAAAGCTTCTACAGCATCAACATCTAGATGGGTGGTCGGCTCATCTAAAAGAAGAAAATTAGGCGGGTTAATTAAAAGCTTTGCCAGGATAAGCCGGCTTTTCTCGCCTCCGGAAAGTATACTTACCTTTTTATTAACATCATCACCGGTAAAGAAAAAAGCGGCTAAAATCGTCCGGATCTCATCACCTTTAAGATCGCCTGTAGGCACTGAATACGCTTCTTCCAATACTGTGTTATGAGGATTTAATACTTCCAGCCGGGTTTGCGAAAAATAACCAACATCAACGTTCTGACCAAGAATGCGTTTGCCAGAATCAATATCTAAAACTCCGGCCAAGATCTTAAGCAAAGTAGATTTACCGGCTCCATTAGATCCAATGAAAATTCCCCTTTGACCCTGGGTTAGCTCAAAATCAAAATTCTTATATACCGAAATATCACCGTAGGACTTAGTAATGCCTTCTAAACCTATTACTTTATAACCGCTACGTTTAGTTTTGGGAAAATGAAATTTGCGGATACTTTCCCGACGGTCTCCGGGAACTACTATCGGTTCCATTTTTTCTAAAACTCTCTTTTTAGCCCGAACCTGAGAAGCCTTGTTCGGCTGGGCATGAAAACGGCTGATAAAAGTCTCTAGTTGCTTGCGTTTTTTATCCTGTTCCTTAAACTGTTTTAGCAGATACTCTCTCCTCTGACTCTGCATCTTTTCGTAAGTTTCATAATTTCCCTTAATTTTGCTAACTAAGCCATCTTCTAAAACCAAGGTGTAGTTAGTGACTTCAGTTAAGAAATCGCGATCGTGCGAAATCATTACAAAGGTCCCTTTAAACTTTAATAAATAATCTTTAAACCAAAGAGCAGCCTCTAAATCTAAAAAGTTAGTCGGCTCATCTAAAAGCAGAATCTGGTAATGAAAAGTAAGTAGCTTAGCCAGCTCAAGGCGCATTTTAAAACCGCCGCTCATCTGATTAATTGACTTGCTAAACTCGGATTGTTTAAAACCTAAGCCGGCTAAAATCTTCTTGGCTCTGTGTTCGATATCAAAATAACCCAAAAATTCTAAATCTTGCAGAACTTTGCCGTAGGCAGCTGATCCAGCCTTATTTTCGCCTTCTAAGCGGTCTTTTTTAACCTTTAGTTGTTTAATCTCCTGATTTCCCTCTATTAACTCTGATAGAACTGTAGCCTTAGAGTCAAAAATCACCTCTTGAGGCAGATAGCCAATACGAACACCTTTGTTTATCTGAATAGTTCCTGAGGAAGGCTCGATTGCTTTGGTGATAAGTCCAAAGAGAGTGGATTTACCGGCTCCATTGGGCCCGACTAAACCAATTCGCTCTCCGCGATCAATGGTTAAAGAAAAATTTTTAAACAGGGTCCTCTGGCCGTAAGTTTTGGAAAGGTTATTTAAAAAAATCATAAACCGAGATTGTTGGTCTTGACGGTGCTGTGCCCTATAAGCTTTACAGTGATATCATCTATAATAGCATAAATGCAGGGTAAAACCAGCAAAGTAAGAGCAGTGGCACAAATTATCCCCCAAACAATAGTCAAAGCCATTGGCTTCAAAAAGGGATCCCCTCCCCAGATACCATAAGCAGTAGGAGTTAAACCTAAGGCGGTAGTAAGAGTAGTAAGGATAACCGGCCGAAGCCTTAATTGTCCGGCTTGAATTAAAGAGTGTCTTCGGTCAACGCCTTTTCGTCTTAGGTTATTGACGAACTCAACTAAAACTATTGAGTCGTTGACCACAATTCCGGTTAAACCGACTGCGCCCATAAACATAAAAAAACCGATCGGCAAATTATGGAAGAAGAAAGCCCAGATAACTCCGATAAAGCCAAAAGGTATTGCGGTCATAACTATTAAAGGCTGAACCAAAGAGTTAAAGTTTGCTGCCAGGATTAAAAAGATTAGAAATAAAGCCAGAATAAAAGCGTTAGCAAAGTCTTGCATTGATCTGGCACTTTCCTTTTGCTCTCCGGCAAACTGGATACTATAACCGCCAAACTCAGCTCCGATATCTCCAAACTCCTCCTTAATCAATCGGTTAGCCTGATGGGAATTGATGTTTTTATTGTCGACATTAGCCCGAACCGAGATTACTCTTTTTCCGTCAAGGTGCTGAATCCTGGCTACAGAGAGCCCATCTTTAAGTTTAGCTATTTTATTTAAGGGTATAAGGTTGCCAAATTTATTAGGAATCAATATTTTTTCGAAAGCTTGCCGCTTATTACGATATTCTTCGGGGAAACGAACAATAACATCAATCTCCTCTTCAGCTTTAACCGGCTTAATAGAAGTGGCTACTCCGCCTCTAAAAACACTGCGAATAGTTGAAGCTATTTCACCAACCGTAAGATAAGCTCTGGCTGCCTTCTCCTCATCAACCACTACCTGAATTTCTCCTCTGCCCACTTCATAGTCAGATATTACATCGGAGATACCTTCTTTGCCTTCTAAAAATTCACTTATTCGGCTAGCAATCGTATTTAAAGTTTCGAAGCTTTCGCCGCGAATCTGTACAGCTACTGGCGCTCCTACTGGCGGACCGGCCTGAGGTTTTTCAAAATAGACTCTTTCAAAACCCTCTATATCCTTTGTCTTAGTTCGTAAATCCTCAATAATCGCACTTACTTTTTTCTTGCGCTCAGAATAGGGCGTAAGATGGACAGTTACCTGGGCGACGTGGCTTCCGGATTTACCGTAGGGATCAAAATGCCAGGTTTCACCAATCGAACCTATCTGAGTAGTATAGGCCTCAAGCTGATTCTCTGACAGTTTGCTCACTATTTCTTCAATCGGTTTTATTAACTCATTGGTAGTATAAAGGTTAGTTCCGACCTTTCCTTCGGCTCGGACAGTAAACTCCTCAATCCCCTCCTCAGAAGCAAAAAAGATTCGGGGCATGCGCAAAGCCAAGCCGGCAGTTAAAACTAAAACCAAAAATAGCCCTCCCAATACCCAGTAGCGGCGATTTAAAGCTTTACTTACTAACCAGGTATAAACCCTGAGTAACTTCTTAAACCAAGGAAGTTCTTTACGCGATTTAAAGTGTTTACCGCGACGGATAAAATCGGCAAAATGCGAAGGTAATATCACTAAAGCTTCAAACAAGGAAGCTAAAAGGGCGATAATAACTACCAAGGGTATACCCCAGATAAACTTACCCATCATCCCGCCCATAAACATAAGCGGGCTAAAAGCAGCAATGGTAGTAACAATTGTAGTAGTAACTGGTTTTACTACCTCTTTAGTTCCTAAAACAGCCGCCTGTCGCGGAAAGTGGCCTTCTTCTAAATAACGCGAACAGTTCTCGGATACGATAATTCCGTCATCAACAAGCATCCCCAAAACCACGATTAAACCAAACATAGTAACTAAGTTTACGCTTAAACCCATAAAATTCATCACTGCCAGGGTGGCACAAAAAGCAATCGGAAGACCAAGGGCAGTTAAAAAAGCAATTCGAAACTGCAAAAATACCATCAAAATACAACAGACCAAAATAATACCAACTATTCCGTTATTTTTAAGTGTGCCCAGGCGGCGTTTAATGTAGAAAGAGATATCGTTTATGTAGGAGACTTTAAGGCGGGGGTCATTGGCTTGGCCTAGGAACTTTTCAGTCTTAAGCTTTACCTGATTAACCATACTAATCGCATCCCCGCTGGCCCGCTTAATAACCGTAAGATTTACTGATCTGGTTCCGAAGCTTTTGTTAATTACATTTTCATCTTCAAAAGAAAACCTCACTTGAGCTACATCCTTTATTTTTAGCCAGTTGCCGCTGGGATTAGCCCGGATAACTACATTTTCGATTTCTTCCTTACTCTGAAATTCTCCGGTTGTCCGGATGCTGAACTCTTGGTAACCACGTAGCTTACCTCCGGGAACATTCTTATTCTTCTTAGCTAAAGCCTCGATTACCTCTTCAAGGCTTAAATAGTTTTCGGACAGCTTTTCCGGATCGACCTCAACCCAGACTTCCTGATTTCTAAAACCAACCCGGGAAATCTTAGAAACCCCGTCTATATCCTCTAAAATATCTTCTAAATTCTCAGCATGTTCTTGGAGTTCTCTTTCCGGCATCTGGCCACTTAAAGCTACCTGAATAATCGGCATCTCTCCGGAAGTAACTTCAGTTACTGCTGGATCATCTTCCACACCTTGGGGTAAGTCTTTTACCCGATCAACTGCCTTTTGGATGTCATTGATAACCTTACGCTTATTCTTTACATCCTGACTTATCTCCAGTGAAATGCTGGAAGAGTTCTCTAAAGAACTAGACTGCATTCTCTCGATGCCATCGACCCCTTTTAGCTCTTTTTCAATCGGTACAGTGACTAACTTCTCAACTTCCTCGGGAGCAGCCCCCGGGTAGGCAGTGCTTACAATCACAATATCGTAGGAAACATCAGGGAAAGCCTCACGTCTGATTTTAAAAATAAAAATAGTTAAAAATCCGGCTATTAAAATAAAAACCGAAATCAGGTTAACTAACAGTGAACGTCTTACTGAAAATTCAGCAATATTCATCTTTTAATCCTTAATCTATAAAGGTTCTTGCCAATAATGATCTAACAATCTATTTTGGACCAACTCTAGCTCGAT
>CAZFML010000066.1:0-5608 GCA_964519975.1 uncultured Planctomycetia bacterium | reverse complement strand
CGGTAATCGAGGCTGCTGCTCCCAAAGAGTAAGCCAGTATACCTATTGAATTGTACTTGTAGCCAGCAACATAATCAAGCACGGCCTCAACATCAAGATACTCTTTTGCTGACCAGGTAAATTTTCCCGAACTTTCACCGTGACCCCGAAAGTCAAAAATAAAAGTATCGTAGCAATCTGAGACCAACTCTACTGTTTTACGCATCCACCTGTTCTTTTTGCTGTTAAAAAATCCCGGGCAGATAACTATTAACGAACGATAACCGCTACGGTTATGTTCAAAACTTAAATTGACTTTATCTTTAGTATTTAAACTCGTCTTTTTATGCTCCATAGGAAATACTTTCAGCTATTTTTTTAATCGTTTTTAAATCAAGCTTGCCGCTACCGAGAAGCGGGATTTCATTAACCCTATAAAAACTGTTTTTTCTCGGAATCCAAAGGTTAGGAAGTCCACACGAATTTAATTTATCCCACAGCTGATCAATGTCAATATCTCCCTTATAGAGCACTACCAAACGTTCGCCTTTTCGTTCATCCGCTACTGCAGTAACCGCACAGACCGGATCAACCGCACCTAAAATATTAAGGATTTCTTCCTCCACTTTAATATGGGGAACCATTTCTCCACCGATTTTACTGAAGCGACTTAGCCGGTCAGTAATCTGGATAAAGCCATCTTCGTCTATTAAGGCAATATCACCAGTAATATACCAGCCGTCTCTAATTACTTCCTTGGTCTTATCCGGCTGGTTTAAATAGCCAAGCATTACATTGGCCCCTTTTATAATCAACAAACCCTCTTGGTTAAAGGGGAGGCTTTCAAAGGTATCGGGGTTAACTACTCGGGCGGCCACACCCGGAATAGGCTGTCCGACTTTTGCCGGCTTGTAGCCAAGCTGTCTTCCTGCTGTATCTTTGGCCGGCTGATCAGGTATGCCTAAGGAAACTATTGGCGAAAGTTCGGTTGCCCCATATCCTTCATAAGGAATAAGGCCGAACTTCTCATAAAATGCTTGAGAGACGCTCTGCTTTAACTTCTCGGCTCCGGCCAGGGCATAACGTATTGTCTTAAACTGCTCCGGAGTGCACTTCTTTATATAGGCTGAAAAAAATGTCGGAGTGCCGAGTAAAAATGTTGCCTTGTATTTTTGAGCTAATTTTCCAACCATCGCAGCATCTAAGGGGTTGGTGTGATAAACCACGCCGATGCCGGTTCCCGGCGGCAAGCAGAGGGTTGCCGTAAAACCAAATGAATGGAAAAAGGGCAAAACCCCGAGAATAACATCTTTGGAGTCTAACTGCATAACCTGGTAAAAGCCTTCAATATTGGAAAAAATATTTCCGTGAGAAAGCATAACCCCCTTAGGCTGACCGGTTGAGCCACTGGAAAAAATAACCGTGGCAATATCGTCAATATTGTATTTATCCCCCCTAACAAAGAAAGATTTTATCCTCCAGGCCGGCAGAAGTAAAGCTGCTAGAAATACTTTTAACTTATTAAATTTGGTGATCGCTTTCTTCAAATCCTCTACAAAAATAATTTCTCGGCCTAAATTTTCTATATCTAACCTTAGGCGTTCGAGAAATTGTCTTGAGGTAACAATGGTCTTAATCGAACACTGCTTAATTGAAGATTTAATACTCTCCAGTGAGGCGGTAAAATTAAGATTTACCGGAACTTTTCCCGAAAACAAGGCTGCGCCGTTTACAAGTGAGGCTATAACTGAAGTCGGAAGCAAAACCCCAATCATTTCATCTTTCTTCTCTTTTTCTGTAACTGGGAATAATTTTCGGGAAATTAAAATTACACTGCTTAAGGTCTGCAGATAATTCAGCCTTACTTTGCTTGAATCAGCCATGCAGAATTTAAAAGGGTGCCTCTTTACCTCATCAATAAAGGCAATATGTAGTTTCTTCTGATTTTTGCCCCTAAGTTTAAAAGCGTCAGCTGAAAGTTCTAAAACTTTCGCCCTGACCTGATAGGTTTTTGAATCCCCGGGCAGCGGCCTGCCAAAGCATATAGTTAAAGGATAAGGAACTGCTTTTGGGATCTTGCAGATGTATTTGCCGCCCCTAAGACTAAATATGCTTCCCCAAAGGCGGTCGATATAAATCGGTATAATCGGCGCATCCACTCCTTTCATTATATACTCAAGCCCGCGGTTAAAGCCGCGCATATTGCCAGTACGGGTAAGATGGCCTTCGGCAAAAATACAGACCAGTTGCCCTTGTTTAATTGCCTGACGAGCTTCCTTCAAGGCTTCTATCATTAGCTTAGGAGGATCATTAAAAGAAATCGGGACTACTTTCATAATCCGGCCTATAGCATTGAAGGGTTTAAGCTCAAACATCTGGCGGGACATCAGAAACCGAACATGTCGCTGCAAAGACCCCAGGATCACTAAAGGATCGATAAAAGCTACATGGTTACATACCAGCAAGGCTCCGCCCTGATCGGGAACATTATTAACCCCGACTACTTTTATTTTGTAAACTGTGTGGGTAATAATCCAGTTTAACAGGCGTACAAAGGCAGTCGGTAAAACTTTACAGATATAGAGGGTAGCTAAAATCGAACAAATTCCTGAAGCAATGAAAATACCGGCTGCATTTAAGCTTATCCATTCCCGAAAAATAAAGATAACCAAAGTGCCAGTAAGAATTGCCAAAAAGGAAAGACAGTTTAAAGTTGCCAGCACTTGTCCCCGCCGATTAGAAGGACTCTGCTGCTGGATGTAGGTATTTAAAGGCACGATATAAAATCCGGCACTGAGACCAAGAACAAACAGACAAAAGGCTGTAAGGATTAATGAAGCATGAGTAAATCCTAACAATATTGAAAATAAACTTAAACCCAAAGCGCCCAAAGGCACAAAGCCAAACTCTACCTTTTTGGCTGAAGTTTTTCCGGCAATCAGACTGCCAAAACCAATACCTAAGGCCAATAAGGTCAAAAGAATCCCGGTGTAGAGCTCATTGACTTGCATGACTTTTCGGGCATAGATAAGAATGTTTAGCTGAAAAACCGAAGCCAGCAAGCCGAAGTAAACCAACCCTAATACGGCCAGCCAAATTGTTTTCTGGACAGCAATCATCTTAATATTTTGAAAGATCTCGGCCGGAAAATTCCACTGAAAAACCCTCGTTGACCCAGAAGAAGGTACCTTGGTTACAAAAAGGCTGGTTACAATTCCCAAGATTGAAATTGCGATAAAAACTAAAGAGGCTCTAGCTGGGTTTTCTTTCGTCAAATAAAAAACAAATCCGCCAAAGGCCATGCCGATTATAATCGCTAAATAAGTCCAAAGCTGTATGGCACCATTACCTTCAGAAAGATCTTGATCGTCGAGAATTTCGGGAAGAATTCCGTATTTAGCCGGGCTAAAAAAAGTGCTCTGAAGTCCCATAAAGAAAAGCACAATCAAAATTGACCAAATATTGCCTGTAGTTAAAGCTAAGAAGCCTAAAATCATAACTATCAGCTCTAAGACTTTAGAGCCGATAATAACCTTACGCTTTGATATTTTATCGGCAATAAAACCGGCGTAAGTAGAGAATAGCAAAAAAGGAAGAATAAAAATAGCGGCTGGTAAAGAAAGGTATTCAGTCCCGCTGCTTTTGCCCACAAATAAATTAACTGCCAGCAGGGAAACCACCAGCTTAAAAGCATTGTCATTAAATGCTCCTAAAAACTGAGTGGCTAAAAGGGCTTTAAAGCCTTTATGGTTAATTGATCTTTTCAGACTGGGCATTGTAAATATTATAACAGGAGATTGAGGTTTTGTAGAGAACTAAATAGAAGTGAAGAAAATCAGACTTGATTTATTGCAAAAAAAAAGGGCATAAGAAAATTAAATTTTCCTATGCCCTTTTTAATTTACAAAGGTTAGATTTTAGTAACGTCTATCTCTGCCGCGGCCACCCCCGCCTCCTCCGAAATCATTGCGGGGTTTTCTCTTCTGTGCTTTGTTTACTTTTAGAGCTCTTCCGTTTAACTCCTGCCCATTCAAAGTGTCAATTGCTTTCTGGGCATCATCAGCTGTTTCAAACTCTGCAAATCCAAAACCTTTTGAGCGTCCGGTGTACTTGTCAACTATCACCGATACCTCTTTTGCGGCAAGCCCTTTCTCATCGAGAAGAGCTTTCAAATCACTTTCACCTACGCCGTACTCCAAGTTGCCAATGTAAACTTTCTTTTCTTCTTCCATTCCAAATCTCCTTTTTCCGATAACCTTAGGCCGCATCCTACGGCCTATCTACTAAACAACCAAATCAATCCTTACTTAAAAGAGAAAATCGGAAACTTCTAATCACAGAATTCTGCCGCTTGACCCTGCAATTAAAAGCACATTGACAATTCCGATTTAAATCCCGAAAGCAAAGATGCCTGGTAAACCTACTACAAAGAACAATAAAAAAACCGCAAAGTTCTACCATCTTGTAACTTTGCGGCTTCAAGATATCGAATCTTCATAACCTAAACCGTCTACCCTAATATATTACTACTTTTTCCGCTTCTGTCAATAGAATTAATTAAGTAAATTATTGCCTTTTTTCTCGTTGGGCCTTCTCTATCTTTGCCCAGCTATCGCGCAAGCTTACTATCCGATTGAATATCAGCTTTTTTGAATTGGAATCAACCGGATCCAGACAGAAATAGCCCTGGCGCTCAAACTGATAAGGCTTGAAATTATTAGCCTTTTTTAAGCTTGGCTCAAGATAGCAGGACTCTAGAACTTCCAAGGATTTCGGGTTTAGGTTAGATTTATAATCATCCCCATCTTCTAGATCATTGGGATTACGCTTGGTAAATAAGTAATCATATAATCTAACTTCGGCTTTTAAGGCGGTTTTAGCGCAAACCCAATGCAGAGTTGCTTTAACTTTTCGGCCATCGGGGGCATGGCCTCCTTTAGTCTGAGGATCATAGCTGCAGTGAATTTCAGTTATCTGGTTGCTCTTTTTATCTTTAATAACCTCAAGGCACTTTACGAAGTAGGCATAGCGAAGGCGTACTTCCCGACCGGGGCTAAGCCGAAAGAACTTGTTAGGCGGATCCTCCCTAAAATCATCCTGCTCGATATATAAAACTTTTGAAAAAGGAATTTTTCTTTTTCCCATCTTTGAATCCTCGGGATTGTTAATAGCTTCCAACTCCTCCACTTTGTCTTCAGGATAATTCGTAATTACTAACTTTAAGGGACGCAGTACAGCCATGGCCCGAGGTGCGGTTTTATTTAACTCCTCGCGAATGCAGTTCTCAAGAACTACCATATCGATTATGCTGTTAAATTTAGCCACGCCAATACGCTGGCAAAAGTCTTTAATAGCTTTGGGGCTGTAACCCCGCCGACGCAGACCGCAAAGAGTAGGCATACGCGGATCATCCCAACCACTTACATATCCTCCTTCTACCAACTCCAGAAGTTTTCTTTTGCTCAAAACCGTATGGCTTAAGTTAAGACGGGCGAATTCAATCTGCTGGGGATGATGAACTCCTAGTTGATTAAGTATCCAATCGTATAAAGGACGGTTGTTTTCAAACTCTAAGGTGCAGATAGAGTGAGTTATCCCTTCAATAGAATCAGAAAGGCAATGAGCAAAG
>CAZFML010000065.1:0-5632 GCA_964519975.1 uncultured Planctomycetia bacterium | reverse complement strand
ACGTGTACTGGTTTTATGGTAGTCAGCGCAAATAACAATAACCGCCGAAGCATCGCTTAGACAAGATTGATTAAGAGCTGCTCTAGCGATATCCGGCCTGAACTCTCCCAAAGAAACTGCGGTTAAGCTGTGCTGACCGGGATTATATTTATAAAGTCCCTTGGCTAAATCTTTAACTTCTCCGGCGATAAGATAGACGGTTAAAGGATAAAGCGCTCCGGCTGAAGGCGAGGTTAAGCTGCCCCAAATATTGGTACCACAAGCTGCCCAGAGGATCTGGGAAACCTGTCTAAGCTCCAAAGGTCCGGGTTGATATTTCCTTACCGAGTGACGCCGATTAAGCGCCTCTTCCAAAGAAAGCTTTCCTTTCTTATCCGGTAAAGGAAGTTTAATCAGCTGAGAATCGCTAAATCCTCGGGGCATAACCGTTGTCAAAATTATACCTACCAATATTAAGCCGATAAACTTCATTGTCCAAAAAGTATATCACAAGCGATGCTTTTTGTAAAATCGCTTCAGAGTCCTCTCGGTTTCCTGCTTGGCAATTTTATCTTTGAGTTTCTTACGCTTATCGTAAGAGTGCCTGCCTTTGGCTAAAGCTATCTCGACTTTAGCAATGCCGCGTTGATTAAAGTATACTTTTAAAGGAATGAGAGTATAGCCCTTTTGAAGAGTAAGACCAATCAGTCTTTTAATCTCTTTTTTATGCACCAGTAACTTTCGCACTCTCTTGGGATCGCTCTTAAAGTAAGAACTCTTTTGAAACTCAGGAATATGCATATTGTATAAAAAAAGTTCGTTATTCTCTAGACGGCCAAAGCTATCATCTAAACTGCAGCTGTTTGAACGCAGTGATTTTACCTCATTGCCTTTGAGCTCTAAACCGGCGTCAAAGCTCTCAGCAATAGCATAGTCATGTTTAGCCTTTCGGTTGGTGGCAACTACCTTCATCGATTATAAAAAACTAAACCCCAAGGCCTGCAAAAGGCCCAGCCAGAAAGGAATGGTAATAATTCCCAGAATGTGGCTGAAAAATACCCCCTGGGAGACGAACTCACTGTCGGCTTTACGTAAATGGGCAATAATCGGCAAAGAAACTGCTGAAGGCATTGCCGCTTCCAAGGCAATAAATAAGCCCAACAGCGAAAATAGCTTAAAATAGCATAAACCGATTATAAACAAAAGCGGCATAGCTACTAATTTTAAAAGGCTGGCCTCAGCAATCAATAGTAGCTGTTTCGAAAAACCTTTCAATTTAATCCTGGCCAACCAGCCACCTAAAATTATCAGGGAAACTACGAAACTGATATCACCAATCATAGCCAAGGGATCAAGGATTAGCTTGGGGATAAACCGGGCAGAGTTCGTATAAACTAACAATAAAGCAATAAGGGTGCTTACAATCGGCGGGGTAAGAATAGATTTAAAACGAAAACTCTCTCTTCTTTTCTTAAAAATCAAAAAACTTCCCAGCGACCACATAAGAATGTTAAAACCGAGCAAATAGAGAAAAACATATACCAGAAATTTCTCACGCACCCCGGCAGGAAAAAGAAAAAAAGCGATGTTCATCGGTAGGTATCCGGCATTTTGAAAGCTTACTAAACTGACAAACTCCTCTTTAAAGCCGTGTTTTTTTCCTAAACAAGCTACAGCTGCCAAAAAGCTACCAACCAGAAACATACTAACACTGATCAGAATAAACAAACTAAGGGAACTAGCCAATACTGTCTCGGAGTTTTGGATAAGGCGGGAAAAAATCAAAAAAGGTACGGTAAAATTTATTGTCAAACTGGTTAAAACCGTTAAGGCTTTATCGGTAATTACCTTGCGCTTGTAAAGATAAAATCCAAACAGGGCAATCAGAGAAAGCTTAATTACGGTTAAAGAAACTAGACTCATAGCTAGAATTATAACACAAAAAGAGAGATTAGATTAATAATTATTGGCTCCTGATCTCCATGGCTGCTACCGGAGCAGCCTGGACATTGGCAACGAATCCTGAAGTAGCAAGATTGCAGGCATCTTTCGACTGGTCATAAACTGTTAAGACAACCGGATATTTTCCGTTCGATAAATAGCGATGTTTTACCCTGATTCCTTCTGCACCATAACCGTCACCAAAGTCCCAATAGTAACTTAAGCTGTCGCCGTCGGGATCATAAGAACCAGAAGCATCAAACACTGCCTCTTTACCCTTACAACAAACCAGATTGGGTCCGGCATCGGCTACTGGCGGACGATTGACTTTAACCCGAATTATACCGCTATCGGAAATATAAGAAAAACCCTTCTGGAAATCTTCGGCTAAAACACTGATAGTATATGTTCCCGGGCGCAGGTAGTAATGAGTGGTCTTTGCTCCAGCCTCCTTTTTAACTCCATCACCGAAATCCCAAACATATCGAGAATAGGGGTGATTTTTAAGACTGGTGGCTTCATAAGTAACCTCTTGCCCCAAGCAGACTATTTGCAAATCCTTAGGTGCGCGCCTTCCGCGGATCTGGTGAATTCTAGCCAAACAGTCTTTAGCCTGGGCATTTGCCGAGTTAACAATCAAGGCTTTTTTGCATTCTATTTCAGCATCAACAATTAGCCCTTTTTCAAGAAAGCTCTCCCCCAACTTTACCAAAAAATCATCGGCGGCTTTGGGTAAAACTGGCTTAAGGTAACTTAAGAAACTTAAAACCAGAACTGCAAACCCGATTAGAAAAGTTCTCGCTAAACGAGCTAACGGTTTTTTTTCCAACATCTATTTCTTTCTAATATCGATTACGGCAACCGGGCCGGCCTGAACATTAGCCTTAAAACCTGAACTGCTCAAATTGCAGTTAGTTCCCGAACCATCTTTTACCGTTAAGACTACATCATAAACTCCGTGCTTTCGATAGGCATGTTTTACTTTTACACCTTGAGCTTTATGGCCGTCACCAAAGTCCCAATGGTAAGTCAACTGATCGTCATCAAGATCATAAGAACCGGAAGCATCAAATACTGTTTCTTTGCCTTCGCAGCAAACCAGGTTGGGTCCGGCATCGGCTACCGGCGGGGTATTGACCTCAACTTCTATAGAATCGCTGGCAGTTGAACAAGGCAGCCCCCTCGGATCATTCACCCTGACCTTAACTCTATAGCGACCGCCATCTAAATACTTATATGTAACTTTAGCCTTGTCTTCTCTTGCTGTTCCGTCGCCGAAATCCCAGAAATATCTTAACTGATCACCATCGGGATCCTTAGAAGCCGAGGCATCGAAACTAAGGCTCTGGCCTAAACAACCCAGCTTGGAACCTTTTAAGACCGCTGACGGCGAAGAGTTAATGTTGGCCTTAAGAAGGTCAACCGACTCAGAACAGGCAGTACCTTTGCCGTCATCAACCTTAAAGGCCACATTATAGGTGCCTCCTTTGTCATAGGTATGCTCGACCTTTAAACCTTCGGCGGTTTTTCCTCCTCCGAAGTTCCAAAGATAGGAACAGTTATCACAACCGTCTTCACTAGATGCCGAACCACTGAATACCACCGGCATTGATTGGCAGGCGTTGATATCAACTCCAGCGTTGACCAGCGGCGAACGGTTTAAATCTACGTTTAAGCTATCGCCGTCAACGCTACAGTTGGTAGCTGAAAAATCATCAACGGTCAAATTAACCTTGTAGCTGCCTCCCTTTTGATAAATATGATTGACTGACCTGCCTTGAGCTTTCTGGCCGTCACCGAAGTTCCAATAGTAAGTCAGCTGGTCATCATCACTATCCCTGGAGCCGCTGGCATCAAATTTAACTCTATATTCTTCATCCTGAGATTCTAAACATAAACTTATATCTTCACCGGCCAAAGCTTGAGGAGGAGTATTAACTTTAATAATCTTTTTAACCTTATCAATACTGCAAGCGGTAGCGAAATTATCGTCAACTGTCAGGGTCACTTCATAAAAACCGCCTTTTCGGTAAAACTTTTCTACCTTTTTTCCTGAACCAGTAGTTCCGTCGCCAAAATCCCAATGGTAACTCATCTCTCCGGGGGTCTGATCAACAGTTAAAGAACCATCAAGGGTAATTGTCTGATTTATACAGGCTGACTTAGCAATTGCAAAATCAGCTTGCGGGGTTGTGTTTACAAAAACTTTCTGAGTAACCTCGTCAGTATCGCATTCTAATCCCGAATCATCGATCACGGTTAAAACCACCAAGTACTCTCCACCCTTGCTATAGCTATGAGTGGTAACCGCCTCGGTACTGGTAAAGCCATCACCAAAATCCCAGTGAAAGGAAAGATTCTGATCGTCAGGATCGTAAGATTTAGTGGCATCAAAAATGAACTTATTACACTTAAGTTTGGGCAATTTTCTAACTACTGCTTTTTTGACCGGGGCCGGTTTAAGCTTAAACGATACCTCCGGAACAACTACCGGCAAAGGCTGGCTCTTTCTAAAATGAATCGGCAGGAACTTCCCTTTATCATCACTTATTTTTAATCCGGCATGGGCTGAACGCTGAGTCCCTTTAGTAATCACATACCTAAAACGTCTAGAGCTTATAATGTTGAGCGGAATAGCGGTCTTTTCCCACTGCCCGCTACGCGAATCTTTAATCTTATGTTTAGTTCTTAGAAGGGGATCGTACAAAACACTAATTCCGCCTCTGCGATCAATATCGTAATTTTCTACCGAGATTTCTTTGGTACCGGCAGCAACATAGGGAAAAAAATACATCTCTTGGCCTTCTTTGGAAGCTAAACGCATAGTGATATTATAGCTATAAGCCTCAGCGCTCTCCGGAGAGATTTTGAATTTGAAGAGATTGGCATCGTCGCCGGATAAGCCTTCAACTTTTATCCTAAAACGATAACCGCCGTTTACCTTCTCTCCGGCAGTCTTAGGGTAAGGCCCGAAAGTAAAATAATCAAAATCATAAAGGCCTTGGCTAAATTCTTTTTCATCAAGCAGTTTTTTTCCGTAGACTGAAAACTTGGTGGCCGTATCCCAAAGATTTTCTGAGTTCTCTTTCCAGTCTCGCTTACCGCCAGTATCAGGATCAAAAACTTCAACCACTAAATCCTCAACCTCTTCTTCGGGAAGATCAATGAATAGCTCTAATTGATTGTCGTCGGCTCCCATAAGCGGGTTGCCTTCGGGACCGAATACATAAAAATATTTTACCCTCGAATGGTCTTCGGGAACACGGTAAGCATAAACCGAACTTACGATAACCAACAGACCAATACCTAAGCCAAACAATAGTTTAAACCAATTGCGACTCATAACTCCAACCTCCTAAAATTATTTTGTTTTGAATTTGTGCCCCCGTGGCTAAGAAGCAGCTAGTTAGTTCGTATCAAAATTATAGCACAATAAATGGAAACCTGTCTATTTTTTTGATATAATCAAATTATCGAAAATTCTAACGCGGAAGTGGCGGAACTGGCAGACGCGCATGATTCAGGTTCATGTGGGTAACACCGTGGGGGTTCAACTCCCCCCTTCCGCATTCTTTGGAGAGGTGGCTGAGTCCGGTTTAAAGCGTCCGATTCGAAATCGGATGTCCTAGTGAAAGCTGGGACCGTGAGTTCAAATCTCCCCCTCTCCGTCGTATTTTGCTATTTGCAGTCATGACAAACGCAACCGATACAT
>CAZFML010000064.1:0-5879 GCA_964519975.1 uncultured Planctomycetia bacterium | reverse complement strand
TAGCCTTAAACCAAGATATTGATACAGTATTGATTCATGACGGAGCCCGGCCGTTTGTGAGTAAAATTTCGATCTTTAAGCTTATAAAGACCTTAAGATCTCATCCGGCAGCAATCCTAGGGGTTAAAGCTACCGACACTTTAAAATTAATTAAAGGCCAAACCATAAAGAAGACCTTCAACCGAAATCGTGCCTTTAAGGCTCAGACTCCTCAAGGCTTTCGGAAAAAATTAATAATTAGAGCCTACGAAAAACTTAAAAACAAAGAAGTTACTGACGACGCTCAGGCCGTTGAGCTTTTAGGTAAACCGGTAAAGATAGTAGAGGATGATAGTTATAATATTAAAATAACTTATTCTCAGGATATAGCTTTGGCAAAAGCTATATATAATTTGAAGAGGTGAGAGTCAATGAAGGCTTATCATATTGGTTTAGGGTTTGATGTTCATAAACTTAAGAAGGGTAAGAAAAGCTTAATCCTGGGCGGAGTAAAAATCCCTTGTTCATTTAGTTTGGATGCGGTCTCCGACGGTGATTTAATATTACATGCTGTGGCTGATGCCATCTGCGGAGCAGCTGGGTTAGGCGACATTCGAGACTATTTTCCTCCCAAGGCTAAAAAATCAAAAAATATCGACAGCAAAGAAATAGCCTATTTTATGCTAAAGAAAATCGGCGGTCGATACCTCATTGAAAATATTGATATTGTTATTGTGGCTGATAAACCTCGTTTGGTTAATCATAAATCGGCTATAGTTAGCTCGCTTAAAAAAATATTAGCTACCTCTCAGATCAATCTAAAGATTAAGTCAAAGGAAGGTTTAAGTATCTTAGGCCCAAATCAGGCCATGAGTTGTTTGGCTGTTGTCCTCTTGCGTAAGAAATGAGTATAAAAATATACAACTCTTTATCTAGAGAAAAGCAAGATTTTAAGCCTTTAAAGAAAGGTAAAGTCAGTATCTATGTTTGCGGTCCTACCGTATATGATCATCCTCATATTGGCCATATTCGGAGTGCTTACGTTTTTGATATTATCCGTCGCTATTTGGAAAAAACATATAAGGTTGAATTTGTTAGAAATGTTACTGATGTAGATGACAAGATAATCAATAAGGCTAAGGAAGAATACCCGAATGAGAAAATAGAGGAAGCCGTAGAGAAAGTTTCCAGCAAGTATCTTGAATCTTATCATAAAGCCATGGCAGAATTCGGTATTATGCCGCCTGATGAGGAACCAAAGGCGACAGAATATATTAATAAGATGAAAGAATTTATAAATCTTCTAATAGATAAAGGGGTTGCTTACCAATCTGGCGGCGATGTGTATTTTGATATCAAGAAAGCAAAAGATTATGGGAAGCTTTCCCATCAGAATATTGAAGCTATGGAGTCTGGCACAAGATTGACTGGCGAGGAAGCTAAAAAGAACCCTTTAGATTTCGCCCTTTGGAAAAAGGCTAAAGCTGATGAGCCGAGTTGGGATAGTCCTTGGGGAAGGGGCAGGCCGGGCTGGCATATTGAATGTTCAGTGATGAGTTCGGATATCTTAGGCAGTCAGTTTGATATTCACGCCGGAGGAATCGATCTTATCTTTCCGCATCATGAAAACGAAATTGCTCAATCCGAAGGTCTGGGGGCAAAATTTGCCCGCTACTGGATCCATAACGGCCTTTTAACTATTAACAGTCAGAAGATGGCTAAATCTTTAGGTAATTTTGTAACTGTTGAGGAAATAGAGCAGAGAGGCTATTCACTGGACGTGTTAAAGCTTTTATTTTTGCAAAGCCATTATTCACACCCGGTAGATTTTAGTTGGGAGAGGATGGAGGAGTTAAAGAAGGCTTATGAGCGGTTTCGTATATTGTTTCACAAGATAGATAGAAAGTTTGGCTCAAGAGATATTACAAGATTGCCAACTGGTAGTAGGGGTAATATAGATTCTTTTAAGAGAGATTTTGAAAAAGCTATGGATGATGATTTTAATGCTCCCATGGCTTTGAGTGTATTATTTAATATGGTTAATGAATGCAATAAAATATTAGATAGCGAGCAAGATAGCCGTAGATTTATGCTTCAGTACGCCATGACTGTTGTTATTGAGTTAGGAAAGATTCTGGGATTATTGTTTGAAGATATTAAGGTAGACGAATCTGATACTTGGGTTACCATCGCCATTGCACAGCGTGAGCAATTAAGAAAAGAAGGTAAATATGCTGAGGCAGATGAGATTAGAGAGATGCTAGATGCCAAAGGTATAATTTTAGAAGATACCAAAGAAGGAACAATATGGCGAAGAAAGCTTTAAAAGATAAGAGGGCAGTTTTTATAACTGTTGAGGGGTTAGAGGGTTCGGGTAAAAGTAGCGTGATAAAGTTTTTAAGCCGCTATTTAAGAAAGCGCGGTTTTTCACTAAAAGTTTATCGTGAGCCGGGCTCAACCGAGATTGGCGAGAAGATCCGAAAAATGCTCTTAGATAAGAAGAATAAAAAATTATCCCTTCATACCGAGCTGCTTCTTTATTTAGCGGCTCGGACTCAATTGATCGAAGAGAAGCTAAAAAAAGATCTAAAAAAATATGATTTTATTATCTCTGACCGCTTTTCTGACTCCACTTTGGTCTATCAGGGTTTTGGTTTGAGTTTAGGAAAAACCGCTGAATTGGGCGTTAAAATATTTTCTTTAGGAGTTGAACCGGATTTAACCCTTTATCTTGATACCCCGGCAAGAGAAGGGCTTAAGCGTTTAAAACGCAAAGATCGAATTGAATCAAGGCCAATAAGTTTTCATAATAAGTTGCGAAAAGGCTTCTTAGAGCTGGCGAAGAAATATCCTCGCCGGATAAAAACCATTGATGCCCGCGGCCAGTTACAAAGCATTTATCGCCAAGTCAGTAAAGTTTTAGAGCGATACTTATAGCTTAAAAAATCAAGGATAAAATTTTTCGATGAAACAGCAGGAAGAGATCCTTAACTATTTTTATACCCTTAAAGAACACAACTGTCTGGGTGTAACCTATTGCTTCATCGGAGAGGACTTTTCAGTTGTTACTGATATTATAAAATTGATTAACTGCCAAGCTGATTCTTATTTTTGTAACAACTGCTGGGATTGTAAGAAAATTACTCAAAGCAAACACCCGGATTTATTTGTGGTTGAGCCTTCGGGTTTAACTATAAAGATTGAGTCTATCCGGGAAGCAATAGGTTTTTTGCGTCTTAGAAGTTTCCGCTTAAAGCGAAAAGTAGTGGTTGTTAAGAATGCTCAAAGCCTAACGCCCCAGGCCCAAGCAGCATTTTTAAAGACTCTTGAAGAGGCCCCCGATAACTCTTTCATTGCTCTTTGTGCTACTAAGTTAGAGGGGTTATCGCCAACTATTATTTCGCGTTGCCGAAAGATCTTTTTGCCGTTTGAGAGTCAGCAACAAACCTTAAGTTCCCAGGGGCTTATTTCTGAATTTTTAGCTGGCCGAGACCTTGTCTTTAAAGACCGTAAGGAGTTTTCGGCTTTTCTCTGGGGGTTGATTTTAAGTTTACATAGCAGTTTGTTGGCTAAAACCGGCGTAAGAAATAATCAGTTGTCTAATTATCAGGATTGTGCGATAATTCTAAGCTCTTACAGCCCTTTAGATCTCCAAGTCATTTTAGGAGAGGTGCTTAAAATTTACAGTGCCCACAATAGCGTGAATATGAATCTAGCCTTAAATTTAATACGGATGAAGTTGAATCAAGAGGTAAATAGGTGAAAGTCGCTTTAGTTAGATTACGCGAAGCCGGACAACTGATGACCTATCAGGTTACCGAGGATGTCGATGTTCATGACTATGTGATAGTTGAGGCTGACCGCGGCCTTGACTATGGCGAAGTCATTGAGGTAAGCGACGCTAATCTTTCCCCGTCAAGGGAGGGAAAAGAAAGCGCAGTTAAAAGCATTGTTCGTAAACTAAGTCTCCAAGACAGCAAACAAATAAAGTCGAACAAACAGGAAGCCAAGGATGCAATGCGGCTATGTGCCCGTAAGATCAGGGAATATAAGTTAAACATGAAGTTGGTTGATGCCGAGTATTCCTTTGATAAGAAAAAAATTGTTTTTTATTTTACTTCCGAGGGAAGAGTAGATTTTCGCGAACTGGTAAAAGAGTTAGCTAAAGTTTTTAAAATTCGCATCGAGATGCGACAGATTGGTGTAAGAGACGAAGCCCGGCTTTTCGGCGGAGTAGGCCCTTGCGGGCATTCGCTTTGCTGCATAAGGTTTTTAAAGAGCTTTGAGCCGGTAAGTATGAAGATGGCCAAGACTCAGAAACTTCCCTTAAGCAGCGGTAAGATTTCCGGTATTTGCGGAAGATTAATGTGTTGTTTGTTTTATGAGTATAAGAATTACCGAGAACTATCTAAGGGCCTGCCCAAAGAAGGCCAAAGCATAAATACCCCCCAAGGTAAAGGTAAGGTAGTTTCAGTAAATGTTTTAAAAAGACTGGCTTACGTTCAGCTTGAAGACGGAAGAGTAGAAAAGGTTACTTTTAAAGAAAATGAGTAAGTTCTACCTTACTACCCCGCTTTATTATGTAAACGCTGCACCGCATATTGGTCACGCCTATACTACCATAATTTCAGATTGTCTGGCTCGTTATCACCGCCTAAAAGGCGATCAATCATTTCTGCTTACCGGAACCGACGAGCATGGTCAGAAGGTGAAAGAGGCCGCCAAAGCTGTAAACCAAGAGCTTAAACCGTTTATCGACAGTAAAGTAGATATTTTTAAGCAGTTGTGGAAAAGTTTAAATATTTCCTATGATTTTTTTATACGTACTACCGCTGATTTTCATGAGCAGGTTGTCCAGAAAGTAATTATCACTCTCATTGAGAAGGGTGATATCTACAAAGCCAAGTATAAGGGATTTTACTGCACTCCCTGTGAGGGTTTCTGGACAGCTGTCCAGGTTAAAGAAGCCGGGGGTTGTCCCGATTGTAAGCGCGAAGTTCAGCTCATTGAAGAGGATAACTACTTTTTCAAACTTTCTAAATATCAGAGCTGGCTTCAAACCTACCTTAAAGACAATCCCGATAGTGTTCAACCCAAGAGTCGCTATAACGAAGTAGTATCTTTTTTAGCCAAGAACAGCTTAGAAGATTTGTGTATTTCCCGTCCCAAAAAGCGTCTTAGTTGGGGGATTGATTTTCCCGGAGACCCTGAATACATAGTCTATGTTTGGTTCGATGCTCTGATTAACTATATCAGCGCAGCCGGCTACCACTTAGATCAGAAAAAGTTTTCAAAGCTTTGGCCGGCTGATATTCACTTTATGGCTAAGGATATTTTGCGACATCACGCCATATTTTGGCCAATAATGCTCAAAGCTTTAGAGCTTAAAATCCCAAAAGTTATTTTTGCTCACGGTTGGTGGAAGTTTGAAGGCCAGAAGATGTCTAAATCCCGAGGCAATATCGTTAACCCTTTTGATGTTATTTCGAGTTTAAACTCTTTGCTTTCTCAAGGCCAAAATTTGGCAACCGATGCTTTGCGCTACTTTTTACTTCGCGAGGTGCCAATAGGTTCAGACGGCACTTTTTCCTGGACAGCTTTATTTGGCCGGATTAACTCTGATTTGGCTAATGATTTAGGCAACTTAGTCTATCGGACTTTAAATATGGCCGAGAAGTATTTTGAGGGAGAGATTAAGCCTAGTTCGCTTGAGATTCCTTTGGAGTTTAAGCAGAGTTTAGAGGCCTTAAATTCAAGGTATAGTCAGCTTATGGAAAGTTGCGCTTTTTCAGTTGCCTTGGAAGAAGTTTTTACTTTTATCCGGGTGATGAATAAGTTTGTTGAGCAGTCAAAGCCCTGGACTCTCTGGAAAGAGCAAAGACTAGATGATCTTTCCAATT
>CAZFML010000063.1:0-6083 GCA_964519975.1 uncultured Planctomycetia bacterium | reverse complement strand
TAAGGGCAAAAGGGGTAGTGGTACGATTTGCCTTAACGGTCCGGCTGCCCGTTGTGGTTTTAAAGGGGATAAGATTATTATCATCTCCTACGTAGTTTGCCGCGAAGAAGAACTGAATAGTTTTAAATCGCAGTTTGTAGAGTTGGATGAGCGAAACAAAATTAAGAATACATACTTGGCCTGAGAAGATTCTGCGCAAGAAATGTCAGGAAGTCAAAGTTGTTGATGATTCAGTTCGGGCTAAGCTTTCGGAGATACTTGCTTTAATGCGGGTAGCCGATGGAATGGGCTTAGCCGGAAATCAAGCTGGGTTAGATTTAAGTTTAGTGGTAGTCGAAGTTAAGGACCAGGTTTTTAAACTGGTTAATCCTCAAATAATAAAACAAGAAGGTTTAATTTCTTTTGCTGAAGGGTGCCTAAGTTTTCCCGGTCTGGAGCTAGAGATTAAGCGGGCTAATAAAATTTGGATTTCGGCTCTTAATGAGAAAGGCCAGGCAGTTGAAATCGAAGCTGAAGGGTTAGTTTCGGTTATTTTCCAACACGAGATTGACCACATTCAAGGAAGGCTTTTTATCGAGCGAGTGTCGTTTTTTAAGAAGTTACAGATCATGCCTAAGCTACGACTAATTGCGAGGAGGACAAAAGATGGCTTGCGAAAGCAAGAAAAAAAATCTTGATTTTTGTAACTGCACTTACCCTGGTTGTCCGCGTAAAGGAATTTGTTGTGAATGCCTGCAATATCATTTACCGAACAACCAGCTTCCGGCTTGCTGTTTTACGCCGGAGGCAGAAAAGACTTATAACCGTTCAAGGGAATATTTCATTTCTACCTGTAAACTCAAGTGAAAGACCCAAAAGATCTAATCATAGTTGGTGCTGGCATAGCCGGAGTGAGTGCTGCTGTGTACGCTAAGCGTTCCGGGCTCGATTTTTTAATTTTTGAACCCGGGCTTGTCGGTGGACAGCTGCAGTCTATGCAGCACATCGATAATTACGTTGGTGTAGGTTTAGGAGCTAAAGCAAGTCAAATGGTTGAAAGATTAGACCAGACTATCAGTGATTTAAAAATTGACCTTATCAAAGAAAAAATAACCAAGATCAGTAAGGATGGAAAATTTTTGAAGCTTGATGCTGAAAACAATAACTACAAGACAAAGGCTCTTATCGTTGCTACCGGAGCCAGCTTTAGAAAGTTAGGCTTAAAGAGAGAAAAAGATTTTATTGGAAAGGGCATTTCTTACTGTGCGGTCTGTGACGGTTTCTTTTTTAAAGGAAAAGAAGTTGCTGTTGTTGGTGGAGGAAATAGCGCCGTTGAGGAAGCTTTGTATCTTTCGGAAATCGCAAAGAAAGTCATTCTGATTCATCGTCGGGATAAATTAAGAGCCCTGGATTATTTACAAAAGCAGCTTAAAGCTAAAGATAACCTAGAAATTATTTACAATAGTGTAGTTGTTGAGCCAAAAGGAAAAGAGCTTTTAGAGGGGGTTGTTGTTGAGGATCTCTTAACTAAAAACAGAAAGACCTTGAGCTTACAGGGTTTATTTGTAGCAATTGGTATTAATCCAGCTACTGAACTTTTTAAAGATTTAGTATCCCAGGATAGCCAAGGCTTTATTATTACCGATGAGGAGATGAAAACTTCTCATGATTCTATCTGGGCTTGTGGCGATTGCCGCCGGCGTCCTCTAAGGCAGCTAATAACAGCAGCCTCTGAAGGAGCAATAGCTTCTTTAAGTGCCTACAAATACCTTAAAGGCCACTATATAAGTTATTAGCTAGAGCATGCTTAAAAAAACTAAGCTTTTTTTGATTTTCCGCATTGTTGTCACAGTAGCCATTTTGTTTGCCCTGTTTAAGCTGGTTCCTTACCAAAAGATAATAGAGGTTTTTAAGGACGCTAATAAGATCTATCTTGTTCTTGCTGGCCTTGTTTTTCTTGGCGGCCATTTGATTGCCGTAGCCCGCTGGCATTTTTTACTCTCGGCTTTAGGTATTGCCATGCCTTTAAGGGAGGTATTTTATGCTTTTTTTTCGGGACTGTTTTTTAACCTTTTTTTTCCTTCTTTTGTTGCCGGAGATGTATTTAGAGGTTTAACTGTTTCTTACCGCTATGGTTCAGCCAAGAAGGTCGCTTCGACAGTTCTTATGGACAGATTTAGCGGAGGAACAGCTTTGGTTTTAGTTGCTGCCACTGCCTTTCTTTTCGGAAAAAGTATTCTTAGCGATCCTCAAATTACTATAGCCATATGTCTACTTTGTATGGGCGCTCTATTCATGTCTTTGGTTATATTTAATAAATCCGTTTTTTTATTTTTAACTAAGGTGTTCCGAAAGAACGATAGAATAGAGGAGAAGCTTATCTCTTTTCACGATCAACTTTATTTTTTCAAGCAAAATCCCAAAGTATTTTTAAAAAGCTTATGTTTCTCATTACCGATACAGATGTTAGCCCCACTTAGTTTTTTTATCGCTTCCCGGGCTTTCGCAGTAGAAATCAGTATTATCTATTTTTTCATTTTAGTTCCGGTTGTTATGGTCATAGCCATGATTCCGATTACTATTGCCGGAGCCGGTACCCGCGAAGCCTCAGCAGTTTATTTCTTTTCACTTATTGGGGTTAATAAAACCATCGGATTAGGGATTTCCCTACTTAACCTTATTTTAATGGTATCACTAGGAATTATTGGAGGCATTTTTTATGTTACTGTATATCATCGATGGTTACAATCTCATTCACAAAGTAAGAACTCTTAAAAATTCAAGCCAGCCTCAGAAGGATTTAATCCGTTACATAGAGAAAAACCGCCTTAAGGGAAGTAAAAACAACAAACTGACTATTGTTTTTGACGGTAACCTAGACCAAACTCTGCGGCAACCATCGAAAGACTTTAGAGTTATCGGCAGCGGCTCAAAAACCGCCGATGATGTAATAAAGAAACTGGTGACTGAGACTAAAAACAAGAGTCAAATTGTAGTGGTAAGCGATGACCGGGCCCTTAGGTATGCAGTACGCCAAGAGGGGGCCAAGCTTTCTTATGTGGCTGATTTTATTAAGACTAAACCAAAAAAAAGCTCGCACGACGATAAAGAAATAAGCTATTCGTTAGAGCATGAGATTACCGAAGAGCTGCGTAAAATCTGGCTCAAAGAGCAGTAAAAAGGTATTGGTAGTATTTGACGGCAAGCCCAATTTACTATATAATCTTTATAGATGAGTAAGTCTGTTTCAATAAACAGTCTGTTTTTGCTGATCTTTTTTCTTCTGCCACTTTCGCTAACTGCCCAAGATTCCCCTGAGGAGACAATTTTTTCTCCAGTTGCTGAAGAGTTTAAGCAATACCCCCAGTCAACACTTATTTATAACCAGTATATCGAAAGCGGCAACCACTATCTTAGTCAGAAGCTTTATTCCGAGGCTAAAAATCTATTTTGGAAGGCAATACATTTATATCCTCAAAGACCAGATGCCTATGTAAATTTAGGAATAGCCCATATGTACCAAAACGATTTAGAAAGTGCCTTGAGAATGTTAAAAGAAGCTGAAGAATTATCCGGCCCTGAATACAACCAAGCCGAGATTCTTTATTATAACTTAGGAAGGTGTTTCTTTTTAAGAGAGGAATACCCCCGGGCAGTTACTTACTTTGAGAAAGCAGTGAGAGAGTTTGCTGGTTTTGCTCAAGGACGCTATGAGTTAGCAAGAAGTTATCTTGGCTTAGGTCAGAACGAGAAGGCCTATGTAAACATCTTTATCGCTGCTTATATTTACGAACAGCAAGAAGACCAGAAAAAAACTTCGGAGTTAAGGCAATTTTTAACTGATATCGAAGCTACCCGTGATATGGATAAGCGCTTTTTAGGCAATGTTTTCTTTGAGTACGGCCTGTTAGCTTTAAAGAACCAACAGCTAGACAAAGCTATTGTTTTGTTCGAAGAGAGTGCCTTGTTAAATCCCGATAGTACCGACGCCTATTATCAGCTGGCACTTATTTATACCCAAAGAAGAGCTTTCCATAACGCAATTAATTACTGGAATAAGATCATTGAGGTTAACCCGGCTTTTATTGAAGCCTACTTGGGTTTATATCAGGCTCACCGGGAAGTTGAAAACCACGAGTTGGCAGTAGGGATCCTTGAGCTAGTTTCAACTATCGATAAACAAAACCCGGCAATACAGTACCATATGGCTTTAGTTTGTATTGAGCAAGGCCAGCTTGAGGATGCTAAGAAGTATTTAGATCAGGCTGAATTTGGTGCTTTAAAAAGTAAAAATACTGTACTTTTAGGAAGGGTACGTACTTCTCTTGAGTTGCTCGAGGAGCAGAAAACAGCTAAAACTAAGCTTAAGATTAAGGACAAAAAACCTCTTTATCCCTATCGTCAAGATTCAGGAAATAAAGGTAAGTTTGTCCAGGGTGTTTTTGAACCTTCTTCAGCTCCTCCTAAGGAGTATTAGTCAAACTAAAACCGCAACTATTAGGCCTGCCAAAGCTTTATTGCAAATATTGAGTTGACAGATGTAATTTTCTGTATAGAATTATTATAATTTATTCGGCCCCATCGTCTAGTCCGGCCTAGGACATATGGTTCTCAGCCATAAGACACCGGTTCGAATCCGGTTGGGGCTAATGGTTTTCTTTTTTTATCCTAAGTTTATCCTGCCAACAAAACTCATCGTATTGACAAGGCCTAATACATTATTCGGATGCAATATTATGCCTTCGGCATAGCTTTGCCTTCGGCAAAGATTGCATACGAATCCGGTTGGGGCTACTGTCTTCATTTTCCCTATAGGACTTTTAGTTAATAAAAAATCCCGCCTCATTATAAGGCGGGATCCGTAGAGTAGAAAGTTAGTTATTTTCTTTTATTCCTGTAAAAGGTAAAATCGGATGTGATCAAGAATCTGCTTTTTAGCCTCCCGGCTGATTTTCTTAAATTTCATACCCATAAGATAAGGATACTTAGGATCATTAGTTTGGTTGCGGCGGACTACCTCAGCACTAGCAACGATTGGCTCTTTTAACTCTGGAAGGTAAATACTTAAATCCATTCTTTCGCCAATATCCATTCTATAGGGTGTCATTAAGCATATTCCGTCTTCGGATATATCTTCACTTAAAGCATTATGTTCAAAAAGATACTTTACCGGACAGCGAAATACGCTTAACCGGGTTTTGAGCCTGAAATGTTTTCTTTTGTTTGCCTTCATATTCACTTCCTGTTAGCTTTATTTTAACCTCTCAATTTAAAGATACCATATAAGTGGCCAATTTTTAAGGGAAGGGGTGGACTTTAAGTTAAAGCGTTTTCAGTCAATATTGGCTTTAGAATAAGGCTAATTTGAGAGCTTAAAATCGGCGGGTTTACTACCAGCGGTCGATCTGGCTTTGCTGAGCTTCAAGCTTGTTTTTGAGCGATTCGGCTGTTCGCTCACTGCGTTGGAGTATTGATTCGTATTTTGATTGGTCAAGATCCTCTATGTAGCGGTCAGCTTGGACATCGTTATCAATAGCTGGTTTTCTGAAATAGAGGTTATTTAGAATCAGTAAAATCAGAACTGATATGATTACAACAGTTACTACCATGCTGACTAAGCTGGCATAAGCTTTTTTGGTCTGCATAGAATTAAAATCGGCTGCGGCAGGAGGCAACTCCACCAACCACGGGAGAGGTAGTTAGCCTTTACCTGCCACAACCACTCCTGACATAGATTATTATAACTCAAATATTAAAAATGGGAAGTAGATAATAAAAAAAAGAGAGGTTTTTTTTGCCTCTCCCTACCGGAAAACCTCTCCCGTGGCTGGTGGGTCCTCCTACTTCATTTATACAACACCAGAAGGGTAGTTTCAATGGTTTGGGGCCTTAAGTTTGGAAGCGTTTTCAGGTTAGAGGGGGAAATAGAGAGGGTGGCAGTTTTAACGCCATTTATCTTTTGCCCGGGAGCGCAGTCGATTGTATTGAACTTTATTGATCTTGCCTTCTTTGTAGCAGCCTTTTAAGAATTGTACTTCATCATTGTAGGGGTCGGTTTTAGATTTGCATCCGATTAGACAGGTCAGCATCAGAAAAAGTTTGAA
>CAZFML010000062.1:283-6171 GCA_964519975.1 uncultured Planctomycetia bacterium | reverse complement strand
TAAGATTTTATCATTTATCTGAAAGTTTTTAAAAGCTTTTTTTCTTTTCTTTCTTTCGGCTTCCTTTCCCATCGAAGTCCAGACATCAGTATACAAAACATCAGCGCCTTTAGCTGCCTCAGATAACGATGAGTTAAAATCAATTTTTGCTCCTGAAAGCTTAGCATAATTAGCAGCCTCATCGATTACGCCCCTAGAAGGACTATAACCCTTAGGAATTGCCAAAGTAAGCTTTCCGCCTAAAATTGAAAAAGCATAAATTAAAGAATTACAAACGTTGTTGCCGTCGCCAGCATAAACTACTTTAAGTTTTTTTATTTTCCCCTTGGCTTCTTTGATGGTAACTATATCAGCTAAAACTTGAGAAGGATGCAAAAGATCACTTAAAGCATTAACTACCGGAATTTGGGAAAACTTAGCAAACTCCAAAATAGTCTCATGAGAAAATGTTCTTAAAATCAAAGCATCTAAATATAGCGAAAAGGTTCTAGCCACATCGGAAACTGCTTCCCTCTCACCGATTTTTATCTCCTGAGGAGTATAATAAATTGCTCCCGAGCCTAACTGTAGGGCTCCAATATAAAAGGCAGTTTTAGTCCTTAGAGACGGTTTCTCAAAGATAAGCCCCACTGATTTACCGGATAAACTTTTAGCGTAAGAACCCTGATCAGCCTTTATCTTTAAAGCTAAATCAACCAGGCTTTGGATTTGATTTTGAGAAAAGTTTTTAACTGAAATAAAGTGATTCATAATTTAGTATTTAACTTTCTTAAACACGCTGTCAATAATATTTATTCCCTTATCTAACTCAGGCTTGCTTACATTTAAAGCCGGCAAGACCCTTAAAACATTGCCATGGGTTGCATTGAGAATTAACTTCTTACTTAAACACTCTTTAAATAAAGGCCCTGCCTCCAGAGACAACTCCATCCCCAGCATTAAGCCTTTGCCTCTTACTTGTTTGATAAAAGGGTATTTTTTCTTAAATTCAGATAATCTCTGGTAAAGATAATTCCCATTTCTTTTAACCTTGTTAAGGAGTCTTTCTCTCTCAATTACCTTAAATACCTCAAGAGCCACTCTAGTCACCAAAGGCGATCCCCCGAAGGTAGAAGCATGCATCCCTGGCTTAATTATATCAGCTATTTTCTTTCTCACAACCATGGCTGATATGGGAACTCCTGCGCCTAAACCCTTTGATAAAACCATGAGATCAGGAGTAATTGGGTAGTTCTGATAACAAAACATCTTTCCAGTCCTAGCCATACCAGTCTGGACTTCATCAACCATAAACAGAATATTCTTAAGCTTACAGTAACTTCTAAGCTTTCTTATGTATTGCTTATCAGCAACATTTACCCCACCTTCACCCTGAATAAGCTCAAGCAGCACAGCGACTGTTTTTGAATTAACTTTGAGCTTAAAGTCTTTAAAATCATTAAACTTTGCCTCTTTAAAACCAGCCAAAACTGGCCTAAAGGGCTTTTTGTATTTACTCTGAGCAGTAGCTGAAAGAGCGCCAAAAGTTCTTCCGTGAAAAGAGTTTTTCATAGTAATAATTTCATATCTTTTTCCCTTGCCAAATAAGCGGCTAAACTTTATTGCCCCTTCAATAGCCTCAGCTCCAGAGTTAGCAAAAAATACTTTAGCCGGGAAACTATTCTCACTAATTTTCTTAGCCAACAAAACCTGCTCTTTAAAAAATAAGTTGTTGGGAAGATGAATCAACTGCTTAGCCTGGTTACTTAAAACTTTAGAAATCTCCGGATGACAATGGCCTAAAATTGAGACCCCCCAACCCGGCAAAAGATCTAAGTATTTCTTACCTTGATTATCCCAAAGCCAACTTCCCTTACCCTTAACAAATACCGGACCTACCCTAGTATAGGTATTAAGCGAGCAGTCTTTATACAAGTTCTTAATATTCATTTTATTATCTCTACTTAACTATCTCAGTACTGATACCTTGATCAGTAAATATCTCTAAAAGCAAAGCATGAGGTATCTTAGCATCAACTATATGAGCTTTACCTACCCCGCGCTTAATTGCATCTTTAGCTGCCCTGACTTTAGGCACCATGCCTTCGTCAATTATTTTTTCACTGATTAACTCTTCTATCTCCTTGGTAGTTATACTCGAAATCAAAGAGTGTTTATCTTTAGGATCCCGCATAACCCCTAAAACATTAGTTAGCAAAACCAGCTTTTCAGCCTTAAGCTGAGAAGCCAGAAAAAAAGCTACCTCGTCAGCATTGATATTAAATGAACCCCCCTCTTCGGAGGTACCCATCGGACAAATTACCGGAATCCCTTTATCCAATGCCGAAACCAAACTCTCTTTATCAAAACTAATCACCTCACCGACCAAACCTAAATCAACTTTGCTCTTTTTCTTTTTTACTTTCAAAATTGTATTCTTCTTCTTAAAGCCTACTGCCTTAACCTGATGGCTTTCGATCTCTTCCATAATGAGATCATTTAATTTATTGAGTTCCTCCTCGACAATCTTTAGAGTGAACTCATCGGTAATTCTCATTCCGTCAACAAAGCCGGTTTCTACCCTTTGTTCCTTAAGCCGCTCAGTAATATTGGGGCCTCCGCCGTGCACAATAATTGGACGGATTCCGGCAAACCTTAAAAAAGCAATGTCTTCGAGAACGCATTTTCTGACTCTTTCTTCGCCTAATATCGAGCCTCCGTATTTGATAACAAAAATCTTGTTATGAAACTTCTTAATATAGGGGAGGGCTTCAATTAAAACATCGGCTTTTTTTATGGCTTCCTGCATAACCACCTCGCTAGCTATATTCAGCGTTTATTTTTACATATTTTGGGGAAAGATCCGAAGTATAAACCTTATGACTGAAATTTCCCCTTTTTAAATCTATAGTTATTTGGATATTTTTTCTCTTTAAAGAACTGGATTTAATGCTAATGTTTTCTTTAACTTTAATTTGAGCCTGACCTAAGCTTGAAATAATTCTTCCCCAGTTTGCATTCTCACCGTAAATAGCTGTCTTAAACAGGGCTGAATTAGCTAAAGCTAAGCCGGCTTTTTTTGCCTCTTGCTTACTGTTTGCTCCTTTTATCTTAATTTCGATAAACTTAGTTGCTCCTTCAGCGTCTCTAACAATTAACTTAGCTAAATCTAAGCATACTGCTTTTAAACTTCTAGCAAAAGCTTTAATTTGAGTTTTGCTCTTTATTGCTACCTTGCCACTGGAAAGCAACAAAACCGTATCATTGGTGCTAGTACATCCATCAACACTTATAGAGTTAAAACTTTCGGCAACTGCCCCTCTAGCAATTTTTTTAAATACTCCTTTAGCTAAACTAACATCCGTAAGCACAAACCCTAACATCGTAGCCATATTCGGGTAGATCATCCCAGCCCCTTTAGCAAATCCTACTATATTAGTTTCTTTTACCCCAGTTACCCTTTTACAAACTACCTTTGTAAAGGTGTCGGTAGTAAGTATACTTTTAGCAAAACTCCGATAGTTTTTTCCTAAACCTTTTATTAACTTAGGGAAACCGGCAATAATTTTTTCTTTGGGTATCTTTTTCCCAATAATGCCGGTAGAAGCAATTAAGATATTCGCCGGTTTAAGTTTTAACTTTTTAGCTAAAGCCTTAACTATTTGCTCAGTATCTTTTAAGCCTGTTCTATGAGAATAACAGTTAGCATTTCCGCTATTTACCAAAACTGCCTTTACCGGGTTGTTAATATTTTTCTTAGCGGCTACAACCGAATAGGAAACATTAAGATTCTTAGTAAAAAAGCCAACTGCCCTGGCTGGATCCTGGCAATAAATAAGTCCTAAATCTAGCCTTTTTTTCTTTATCCCGCAATGTATCCCCGATAACAAGAATCCTTTTGGTAACCTCATAGCAAACCTAATCTTTCACTCCAACCCAAAGCGATATTCATATTCTGAACTGCCTGGCCAGCCGCACCTTTAATCAAATTATCAATAACTGCCACAACTACTATTTTGTCATCCTTAATCTGAAAACCAATATCGCAAAAATTGGTCTCAACCACATCCTTCAACTGAGGTAGCTTTTGTCTAAATAGCCTTACAAAAGGAGCTTTTTTGTAGTACTTCTCATAGAGCTTATTAAGGCTGCTGTCTTTGATCTTTCTGGTTAAATCAGCATAAATAGTAATCAGAATTCCCCTTTCAGCTGGAATAACATGAGGAGTAAACCTAAGCGAGGCTCTCTTTTTACTGATCTCGGAAAGTACCTGCTCTATCTCCGGTAAATGTTGATGCTCAAAAGGCTTATAACTGAATAAATTACCGTTTAAGTAATCATAGCGACAAGTAAGGTCGGGATTTCTTCCGGCACCGCTAATACCGCTTTTAGCATCAACAACTATATTCTTAACCAAACCCTGTCTTAACAGGGGTGCTAAACTCAATATCGAGACGGTAGGATAACATCCCGGGTTAGCTATGAGCCTAGCCTTTTTTATCCTTTCCTTGTAAAACTCAGGAAGTCCGTATACAGCAGCCTTTAAATTTTTTAAATCCTTATGTTTAGTTTTATAAAACTTCTCATAAACCTTAGGGTCTTTAAGCCTGTAATCAGCTGAGAGGTCTATTACCAGCTTGCCTTTCCCGACAAAAAAAGGAACAACCTCCAGAGAGACCTTATGCGGCAAAGCCAAAAATATAACTTCAGCTGATCTGGCCGCCTTTTCTAAATCAGGGTTAGCACAGACCATATCCAGCTTATTCTTAAAATGGGCAAAAATATTAGAGAATTTTTCGGCCCTCTCCACCTTAGCGCAGATATAGCTTATCTGAACCTTAGAGTGTTTAAGCAAAATCTCAATTAATTTTTCCCCGGTAAACCCGGTTGCTCCCAATACTGCAACCTTCATTTCTTACTCCTCTTAAAAAGCATAAATTATATATATTAAGATAAAACCTATCATAAACTAAAAGTCAAGTTGAGTCAATATAATTTCGAAATAAGCCTTAAAATACTTAAAGATTTTAGCTATTCGTTAGCAACCATCTCTAAGCTGTCGCCCAGCTTAAGCGACCGCTTCGCAGCCCGATTGGCAGGAAGCTCAATGGTGAGTTTTGAACCGCGGCAAGAGACTATCTTCCAGGGCAAAACCGCCTCAGCGATTTTTATTACCTTGTTGGTCTTATCTAAAAACACAACATCTATTGCAAACCTCATAAAGCAGGTATGGATTGATGGTGTATTATGAAAGATAAGCGCTTCACTATCGTCAATTTCCTCTCTAAACATAAGACCCTTAAGGCGTAAACCAAAACTGCTAGCTACCTTAGCTTTACTGCTAATAGTCGTACCAGTAGCTTTGTTGACAATTGAAAATAACATTATAACTTCTCAATCAGTTCTTCAGGCATAGGCTTAGGCTTAAAATCACTACCAATATAAGCTATCTTGGTAGTTGCTGAAACTAACACCTGATCAGCTTTTTTTACTTGTTGAAAAAACTCTAAAGAAGCGCTTTTCTTTTTAACGATCTCACTAGTAATCGTTAGTTGATCAGCATAAGCAGCTGGTGCCTGATAACTGATATTTACGCTAACCACTGCAAATAGACTTCCCCTTTTAACTAGTTGACTTATGTCAATACCCTTATCTAATAAAAACTCAGTCCTGGCCTCTTCAAAATAGTTTAAATAGTTAGCATAATAAACCACTCCTCCAGAGTCCGTATCATGATAATAGATCTTTTTAAGCATCTTATGCATAGCCCTAATTATATCACTTCCTGATAAATGTCAAGCTTTCTCCGAAAATAAGAAAGGCCACAGCTATTTTCAATAGTTGTGACCTCTTTTTTATAACAACTGTATTAGTTTTTACCAAGCATCGTGGACAAAGACCCAGACTGT
>CAZFML010000062.1:0-273 GCA_964519975.1 uncultured Planctomycetia bacterium | reverse complement strand
AAATTCTCCGGTAGTCCCATTGCCATCGTCGATCTTGGCATCCATTATTTCAATGGTTTGATCTGTTAAGCCGCAGGTTGAACCGCCACCACTAAAACAATTGTCTTCAAATTCAAGCCAAATATCTCTGGCACTGGTGGCGCTGCTAAGAGGAGGCGGATTCTCAGAACAGTTAGATGTTTGAATTACATAAGTTCCATCCCAAGGCGTTTTGCCTTCAAGCTTTTCAACATAAGGTCCATCCCAGCCGCGCATATTGCCAGGGTCTTGAAT
>CAZFML010000061.1:0-6595 GCA_964519975.1 uncultured Planctomycetia bacterium | reverse complement strand
GTTCGATGAGGGTGAATGATTTTTTCATAGGATACTTCCTTTTGATTAATTATACCACTCTAGGGGGGGGATTCAATAGAAGTATTGCGTCTATAGGCACTTTGTACCTTCCGGGAAGGTGTAAAGGTCAGCTATTGCCGTAGAGAACGGTCTCACTTTACTCCTGGCGATTTAAAGCTCTTAAAATGGGGTCGCTTATCCTTTGACCCATGTCCCGTTTTTTTTGGCGGCCTTTTCTTGCCCTTGAATATATCCTTGATTCCATGGCCTTGCTGCGGCTTATCCTTTTTCTTATCATTTTCCATAGTATCTACCTCCTTTAGTTAAATTATACCACCCTCTCTTTTGTCGACCAAATTAATCTAAAGATTGAAGTAAATCCTTGGCTGTTTGGAGCTCATTCTTGTTAACTAATAACTTCACTCCTCCGGAAATTAAAGCAAAATCCGGACGATGGCCTCCAGCATCATCCACCGAGACAACTGCTTCTACTCCATTTTGAGCCAAAAAGCCTTTAGCAACTTCGGCTTCGTGTCGGTTTATAAAGGTCTTAACGCTGACTAAATCCTTCATACTCTTTTTTAGACTTAACCTCAATCTCACTGCACTCTCTAAGGAAAGGCTCAGTTATCTGGTCATCAATAATATAGTAGTAAGCGTTTTTCGGAGCCAGGCGTATGGATTCGCCAGTACCGCTTACAATCTGACCCTTTTTCATCCAAATTACCCCAGTTATCTTACCAAGCTTAATGACCCTTAAATCCACTTGATGAGAGTCGTCATTGTAAGCATCTTTTCCTACGGCAACGCAGTAAGGGTTAGCTGAGCCGCCCTCACAGAGATTGCGCCAACGCTGCTGACCTTCAGCTAAAACAAAGGCTTGGCTTACAACTAAGCTTAAGATCAGAATTAACAAAAGTTTTACTTTTTTCATCTTTCCTCCTTTAAGACTGTTTGCAAAGTCCGTATTTAACAATTACTAGAAGCGTCTTTACACCGTCGCGCCAGCCGATTTTTTTGCCCTGCTCATAAGTTCTTCCGCTGTAAGAGATGCCGACTTCATAAATCCGGCATTTTAACTCAGCTACCTTGGCGGTAATTTCAGGTTCAAAACCAAAACGGTTTTCCTCTATCTTAATTTTATCAAGAATGCTTTTTCGAAAGCATTTATAACCGGTTTCCATATCAGTAAGGTTTAAATTAGTAAAAATATTCGAAAATAAAGTGACTATTTTGTTACCAACCATATGCCAGAAATACAAAACCCGGTGTCCTTCAGAGCCGACAAAACGCGAACCATAAACTACATCAGCCTTTCCTTCAACTATCGGTTTAATTACTTTAGGATATTCGCAAGGATCATATTCTAAATCAGCGTCCTGGATAATAACTATATCTCCTTTTGCCTCAGAGAAGCCTTTGCGCAGGCAAGCGCCTTTTCCCATATTTTTTTCATTGTAAATTACCTTACTTACCTTTTGCTCTAACTCGGTTTCAATAATTTCTCGGGTTCCGTCAGTTGAACCGTCATCGATCAATATTATCTCCTTCCTCTTGATCGGAGCTTTATTTACCCGATCGATAACTTCTCTAACAAAGTTCTTTTCGTTAAAACAAGCAATTACAATCGATAAAAGCAAATCGTCCTGAGTCTGCATATTTTCACTCCTGTTTAATTATACAGCTTTAAATAGGTTATAAAAGAATTTAAACCCGAGCCTAAAACCAAACCTAAGTAAGAGATAATAAAAAACCTATATAAAATCTTAACCTTCTTAAGAGAATTAATCCCTTTAATAATAAAATAAAATACAAACGGGGCAAAAAATAAGGTTATGCGTTCCCCGGTAAAAGGATATTTTTTTAACATTCCTAAAATTACTAACTCCATAAAGATAATAAAGCCTATTGACTCAATTGTCCAGAACCTGAAAGCCTTGTCTTTTAAAGATCTGGAACCGTAAACAAATAAAGAAATCACAAAAAACGGTATAACAAAAGAAGCGCTTCGTTTTAAAAAGTCAATATTACCAAACCACCAAGTGGAAAGCTTTCTTAAGCCCTCGGTAAAACTTTTAAAAAAGCAATAAACTGAATCAGTACAGATAAAATAATCTTTCCAGTAGCCAATAAGACCTTGGCTGGTAAGGTTATGCCTTAAATCAATGAAATTGACCGAAATAGCCACTAAAACACTGATAACTATATAGCCAAGCATAAGATAAACTATTTTTCGGTTTTCTCTTAGCGATAATAAAAAATTATAGATTACCATCCAGAAAACTAAAAAACCAGCATAGGAAATAAAAAGGGTAAACGGCAAAAGTAAGGTTGTAACTACAAATGTTTTCTTTAGTTCTAAAGATATGGCTTTTCTTTGATAGGTCAGGTAAAGACAGAATAGGCCCACCACCAACAGATCCAAAGAATACTGTTTTAACTCAGCAGCATAATAGCTAAAATAGTAACTGCTGCTTAGGGAAAATAAAGCCAGTAAACTTAACCAGCGACTGTTAAAACTCTCTTGGTAAACCTTTCGCCAGATAAAAAAGGCCCCTAAGCCAGACAAAAAAGGGAAAAAGCGCAAAGATAAAACATTGTGGTTAAAGACTTTTGAAAACAATTTAATTCCAGCTAAATAAACCCGGGGAAAAGCCTGGGATTGTTGAAGCGGCCCGAAAAGTTGCCTGAAAGAAAGATTTCTTATATTGTTAAGAATATATCGCTCATCCTCCCAGAGCGGCCTCTGGGAAAAATAGTGGAAAAAACATAAGAATATAAACAAAATAATACAAACAAAAGCTAAAATCTTGTAAGCTTTGATCATAAATAAATCATACACGCTGCCGATAGTTTTTTCAACCGAAATATCTTTTGGTGTAAACGCTTCCAAAAACCAATCAGTTTCTTATTGCTTAACTACCCAGGAGAATGTAAGATGAAAATAGAGAGTGAAACCTCTAAAAAAATTGAATTATGCCTATTCAATTTGCCACTTTCTTACTTTTCCTTATGCTTTTGGTTATCCTTAATGCCCAATTCGATTAGCTAACAATTATATCATTAATAAGGCTGGCTATTATTGAAGGGTTTTCTTTAACTCCTCTTCGGCTCGCTGCAGACCGTAATAATCATTTAAGGCCTGATAAAGATTCTTTGCTTTTTCGAGATAGTGCCTGGCTTCTTCAGGCTTAGCTAAATCAAGGTAGGCCACGCCAAGATTATAAGCTGAATCAGGATCGGTGGGATCAAGTTGCAACGCTTTTTGGTAGTAGATAACCGCGTGTTGGTATTGGCCTAAATGAAGGTAAGTAGATCCGAGATTGTTGTAAGAATCGACAAATTCCGGATCTAGGTGTATGGCTTTTTCAAAATAAGGTATAGCTTCAGAGTATCGACGGGTAAACGAATAGACAACGCCGATATTGTCATATGCCGGAGCGTATTCAGGATTTATTTCTATGGCTTTATTAAAACTAGCTATAGCTTTTTCATACTCACCTTGATGGATGTAAACAAAACCTATACCGGTATAGGCCTCAAAGGCTTGAGGATCCTCTTCTAGAACTTCATTAAACTTTGCAATTGCCTGCTGAAACTCTCGGTTCTCAACATGTTTCTCGGCTTGGGCATAAGCTTTAAGCCAACTCTCGCTCATTGTCCGCTGATCTTGCCCGGAAGAGACTAAGTGTTCTTTCTTTTCAGCGGCTATCTGAGCTACGTGCTTTCCATCAATAGTTTCGACTGCCTCAAGATAATATTTTATTGCTATGCCGCCAATATCAACTTTTATATAACTATCGGTTCTTTCGGTTATCTTTCCGGTTATTACCTTACCGCTTTTTAAAACTACTGTCTCGGCTTTGGCAAAGAAAGCAAAGCTTAAAAAAATAATTAACAGGGTTAATTTTTTAGGCATAATTAATCCCCGGAAAGCCTCCCGGTTCCTTTAAGCATAAGATAGTGAAATCTGGATTGATCCTCTTCGGATAATAAATTAATTCCCTTGTAATTCAGCTGCCGCATAGTTACAACATCCCTTTCACTGAAACGCTTGTGTCCTTTGTAGACATATCTTTCCTGCAGCTTCTCAAGCTGGGCCCGTTCGCCAGGAGCAAGCATCCTCATACCTTTGGTGATTAAACTAGTCAGCTCGGCTAACTCAGCCTCGGAAAGACTAAGTTCCATACGGACAAAAGCAGCGGCAGCTTCATCGGTGGTTCGAAGGCGTAAATCGCCATGAGTCGGGGTAGTGGTTTGAAGCTTCTTCATAGCAACCAAAAAAACTATCACCCCGACTATAATTAATATAGTTAAATTAAACTGCTTTAGGGTTTGGGAAGGTAAAGACTTTCTAGAATTTTGTAGCGTCATTGGTTTGTTTCTATAATAAAAGATATGTTGGTGCCTAGTTTAAAAATATCACCAAAAATATTCGGCCAGTTCTCGGGATTGTATAGTCTACCTCCACTCTTCTTCAGGAGTAAGGTCATTATATTCTTCAGTAAGCACGAATTCAGGTTTAACTAATGGTCTGTAGGGAGGAATCGGAAAAGTTACTAGTTCCAAAAAACCCCAGGCGGTTCTGCCCAGCCAACAAGCCAGCCCTTTTGGTGCTCCGTAAAAAAGACCAGCGACAACCCCGGATTCCTCTGCAACTATTCCCATCTGTCGGGGAAATTCGGTAATACCAAGAATCATATTCGAGGCCCCTCTTCCGAACTTACGTATACAATTGTAATCCTGAGCATATAAAGGAAGAATGAATAACTGTAATATAATTAGTAAAACAAAGATCTTTTTCATTGGACACCTCCTTTAATGGTTATTATAGCAAAAATAACCCCTGGGTAAAGAGTTTTCTCTAATTTTCCCAAGGCTGTTATTAATCTCCACCGGTAAGGAGCGGTAAAAAGAGGGCCGGCAACAATAAGGGCACCATAATCTTAAAAAAATCAGTTACACTGGCGGTAAATTTCGGATCGGTAAATCCGAGGACCAGGCCCTCTTTAACTTTTAAAGCAATAAGGAAAACAACAAAAACCCATATTGAAAGTAAAATATAACTGGCCCCTATACGAGGATTGTATTTTAGGCTAAGTATCGAAAATGAAGCTAAAAAGTATATCGAGCCGATAAACAAGGATAGGTGCGAAAAGGCTTGGCTAGAGAAAATACCGGCAAAGATAAATTCTATCAGTTTGTACTGTTGGCCTAGGCCAACTAAGTAGTCACTCACGGCTTTTGAGAAAAAACTGCTTAACAAACAAAGGCTATAGATTAATAGTATTAAACCAATCAATATCCGGAATATCTTTAAAACCGCTCCGCCTATTTTAGCCATTAAGCCCTCCCTTTTTGCTTTAATTTAAACTAGTTAATCTCTTCTCGCTCTCTGCCTAAAGCAGACACCAGATGAATTCCGCTAACAACATCAGTTACACTTACTGGTTTAACCAGATAAGTGTCAGCTTCTAAGTTATAGCTTCGCTTCATATCAGTCAAGTCCTCTTTAGCTGATAGAATTATGGTCGGGGTAAGTAACTTAGCTTCCTCCCGTAACCACCTAAGAACCGCCCAACCATCGAGTTTGGGCATTAGCAGATCAAGAAGAATTACATCTGGATTCTCAGCCAGTATTTTTTCCTTTGCCTGTTGGCCGTCAAAAGCCGAAACTGTATCAAAACCCTCTTTAATTAAACCTCTCTCGAGGAATTCAACGATCTCTTTTTCGTCATCAACGATAAGAATTTTTTTCTTCATAAGATTTTAATCTTTAGCGATTGCAGCTACTACAAGTGCTCTTGGGCTGATCGGGAAAACCTACATTAATGACATTACCGTTCTCAAAATAAACCAATACCTCTCCAGTCTTAACAAGATCGTATCTCCAGATCTCTCTTCGCTGATAATGGCTAACATCTTTAGGCTCACCCAATATTGCTGCAACTCTTCGCATTGAATCGCCTTTGGTTATATAGCCGAAGGGCGTAGAGAAAGTAGTGTAGTTATCTCTGCTGGTGTATTGATGGCAACCGCTAAATAAAAATAAGAAAGTAACTAGACTAAAACTTAATAAAAACTTCACAAGCTAATTATACCTTTATTTAGATACCGGCTCAACAAGAAAATTAAACCGAAAATATTAATCGTAATGAACTTCGCTGACACAACCGTCGATAAAAATAACTTGTATGTCTCTTGATCGACTAAAGCGGTAATACCACTTATCAATTCGATGGCGAAAATTATAGGAAGTTTCTTTGGAGGTTGGTTCGCCGAACTTCTTAATTATGCTTATTCTAGTTAAGCCATCAAGGTTAGAATAATAATCTCTAGTTGGCAGGGGTTGCTCTCCGGCACGATAACTATAACTGTTACAGCCTGATAAAATCAATAGAATAACAGTAAAAACTATAATTTTCTTCACTGACTTCATAGCTGGACCCAAATAGAAATCTAAATCAGCTCAAGGCCTTTAGATTTAACTGAAAGTATCTCGATTATTTCCTTTTTACCAAGCTTGCAGTCGCTTTTAAAGAAATCAACAAAATGTTGACCCAAAAATAAAGTTGGGAGGAGATAATAAAATGAA
>CAZFML010000060.1:0-6639 GCA_964519975.1 uncultured Planctomycetia bacterium | reverse complement strand
GGGCGGTGTAGGATTTGAACCTACGACCCTCTCGGTGTAAACGAGATGCGCTTCCAACTGCGCCAACCGCCCATCAATGTCTGCTTATATTACTAAATAATGTCAAAAAATCAAGTTTTAAAAACTAGAGCTTTGGTATGGCAGTCATACAAAATACCATAACAAAAAGGGCAACTGTTTCAATAACCCCTAAGACCATTATATACTGACCAAAGCCTTTTCCGGTCTCAGCTAAAGCATCGCAGGCTCTGGCTCCGGCTTTGCCCTGATAAAAGGCTGAAGCTCCCATGGCCAAGCCTCCTAAAAGTCCAAGGATTAACTGATAGATATAGGATTCAGGAGGTAGATTAGCTCCCCGAATGGCGTTACGTAAAATCATCCCGTAAATAGTCTGAGACAAAGGCGCTCCTACAAAGGCAACCAGGATAAAGGGTGCTGCCTTATTCTGCAAGAAAGCCTTTTTCCAGGCACCAATAGCAGCCATACCAGCAACTCCAGTACCTAAGGCTGAACCTACTGCAGCTAAGGTTAAAGAAGCATTCATATCGCCAAAACCTTGAATCATCTCTTACCCTCCTCTTTACTCTTTAAATGGTCTATATTCTTTTCCGGTCCACTGCATACCAAGGTGGCCGGAGAACTCAAGCATGTTTAATCTAACCCCATGGACAATTACAGCCATAAACCCTAAGAGAATATTTAAGCTATGACCCAGAATAAGAATTAAGGCTGCACCCAAACCAGCTAAGATGTTGTTGATGCCCCCGGATAAAGCCATACTGTTAAAGCTGGAAGCAACCACAACTGTAGCATAGCCAACCGCAAACAATCTAAGATAGGATACTATATCGGAAAAAGAACTAATCACAGTTAAAGGCAAATTCGCCAAAGAAATTAAAGCTCCTTTAAGGAAGTTTTTCTGGGGGTTAGAAAACAAAACCACTAAAATCAATCCAGCGGTTAGCAACAACAAGCCAAATGAAGGAAAGGGTTTATCTAAAATTAAGGTACCAGCCAGAAAAAATATCACCCACAGAACAAACACCCAGCCTAACTGGGCAAGGGCTCTTAAGGAGTTAATAAAAGCAAAGCCGCGCTTTAGATGAGCTATGCTCAGATGAACTACGCCAATAAAAAGACACAAATACATCATAAAATTATGGTTAGAACCAACAAAGCTGTTAATCCGGTCTATAACTAAATAGTTAAACCCGGGCAGCTGACTTATTTTTTCAACTCCAAACCAAGTGCCAGTAACTGCCCCCCAGATAACTGTGGCTGCGCTTAAAACATAAGCTAAAATAAAAGGCTCTCGGGGTAGCAATTTAAACCTTCTTCTTAAAAACCAACTAACAGTTAAAAATAAAACTCCATAACCAGCATCACCGATGAGCATGGCAAAGAAAAGACTAAATGAAAGCAGAAACCAAAAACTTATATCAAACTCATTGTAGCCAGGCACTGTACCCATAAATTTAAATACTGGCTTTACAATTTCAACCCACTTAGGATTCCTAATCAAAGTAGGCACTTCTTTAAGGTCATCCGGCTCCTCAGCTAAGACTGCCCAGCCATTTTTAGCTGCCAGCTTATCCAGCTCAGCTACTGATTGTTTAGGACAAAAGCCCTGCAGATAAGCAATGCCTTCTTCAAGACCAGCCCCAAAGCGCACTTTGCCAAATTCAAGACGCCTAGCTAGTTCTTTTTTGTAGTCGCTTAACCCAGCTTTATAAGTTGAAAGCTCCTTTAGTTGTTTCTCGATCTCTTGGAGGTTTCTTTTGAGGTTATGAATTCTTCTCTCTAAAGAATGCTGGCTTTCTTTAGGAATTTTTACCTCCAGAAAATCCAAACTATCGTCTTCGCTTTCAGCCACAAAAGCAACATAGATTTCTTTTCCTTCTTTAAAGATAACCTGAATTATTTTATCTTCGGGGATATGCTTTAATTGCCGTTTGCTGCACTTATAGAGCTTAACAAAAACACCGGCTTCTTTAAGTTTATCTAAATCAGCTATTGAGGCATGGCCTAATTTTTTGACTAATTTTGAGCGCTCCTCTAGTTTTCTTAGGCTCTCGAGATACTGCTCTCTTTGCTGATTAAAGCCGATTACTTCTTTAATAACCGAGGTAAGCACAATTGCCGGGATATCCTTTCTTTGATCAACTGAAATATCTAACAAATCTACTGCCTGATCAAGATTGCTTAGGCGATGCTCAAGGGAAGTTATTAAATCAGCGTGGGGTTTCCGGATGTGTCTAATATGGACTAAGCCTAGTTTTCGCAGCCTATAAAGGGCCTGGCTAAGATCTTTGTAAGAAACCAAAATATTCAGCTTGTTCATCTTAACGATCATAGTCGAATGAGCTCCTTTTTACGCTCAAGCTTAGCCTTGGCAATTTTACCTCTAACTACTCCGGCGGTCTGAAGTTCGCCCAGGTAGATCTGGATAATCCGAATATTTTCTTTACTCTCAGGAATTTTTACCTTTTCAAACAGGTTTACCCGCTGAGTAGTAATCCTTAACTCCTCTTTTAAAATCTCCATCTGCTTATGATAAACCAACAACTTTGCCTTTAAGCTCATGGTCTCTTTTAAAACCTCTATAGCTCGATCAACCCACAAAGGAGTAAGTAATAAGTCGCATTCTTTCTGATCAAATTCAACCCCGCCAAAGGTAGGAATATCTATCCCGGCAACATTATCGGTTGCGGTTTTTATCTCAATTGGTTTTAAAATCTCTTCTATTGAAATACTTTCAGCAAACACATCCACCCAGTGAACCGTTCGGTTTCTTAAATCCTCTATCTGGTCGGCAGCCTTACTAATTGCCTGATGGATTTTAATAATTTCCACCTGAAGCTGCTTCTTTCTTAACAAAAGCATCGGAAGATAGCGCGCAAATCTGGCTAAGGAGTCTCTCTGCCGCCTTAGCTCATTCTTGGTTAATCTAATCTTTGCCATTGGGCCAGAACTCCTTTATCAACTCGCTGCGAAAGCTGGTCTCTTCAGGTTCAAAACAGTCAGCTAAAATCTTCCAACCATTATCTAAAGCCTCCTTTAAAGAAACTTTTACTGACAAGTCCATCATCTGGGATTCAAAAAGTTTTCCGTATTTTAATAGCTTTCTATCCCACTCACTCATCCGAAAACCCATGGCTCTTTTTTCCTCACTTTCCCGATACTGAGCATAAAGCTGAATCATTCCATCCATAATCGCCCGGTGATCTTTTCTGGTCTTATCATTTACCTGCTGCTTTAAGCGGCTTAAAGATCCGAACGGTTCAATTCGCCCTCCGCGTAAATAAAACTGACCCTCGGTAATATACCCGGTATTGTCCGGCACCGGGTGAGTTACATCATCTCCAGGCATAGTAGTTACCGCTAAAACCGTAATTGAACCTGCGCTTTCAAAGTCAACTGCCTTTTCATACCTTCGGGCAAGCTGGGTGTATAAGTCTCCGGGGTAGCCTCTATTGGAAGGAACCTGCTCCATAGTAATAGCAATTTCTTTTAAGGCATCGGCAAAGTTAGTCATGTCAGTTAAAAGAACTAAAACATCTTTTCCGCCTAAAGCAAATTTTTCAGCTACGGCTAAGCAGAGATCAGGAACCATTAACCCTTCTACGATCGGATCAGAAGCAGTGTGTACGAAGAGTACTGAGCGAGAAAGAGAGCCAGCATCTTCTAGAGTGTTTTTAAAAAACATATACTGGTCGTGTTTAAGACCGATACCGCCTAAAACAATCATGTCCACTTCGGCCTGCATGGCAATCCGGGCTAATAGTTCATTGTAGGGCTCGCCGGATACTGAAAAAATTGGCAGCTTCTGAGATACTACCAACGAGTTAAACACGTCGATCATCGGAATATTGGTCTGAATCATCCTTTGAGGAATTATTCGTTTAGCCGGGTTTACTGCCGAACCAGCTATCTCAATTAAATTATCTAGGAGTGCCGGCCCTTTGTCGCGGGGCTGACCGGAACCGTCAAAAATTCGGCCAAGCATGTTTTCCGAAAAAGCAACTCGCATCGGATGGCCCAAAAAGCAGACCTCATCATTGGTTGAAATGCCGCGGCTTCCCGAAAAAACCTGTAAAGACACTATATCGCCTTCGAGTTTTATAACCTGGGCTAGAGATTTACCTCGGGCACTTTTTACCTCGGCTAGCTCTTCATAAGCTATGCCTTTAGCCTTTACGGTAATAACATTTCCGACTACGCTTAAGATTTTATTGTGGACTTTCTTCATCGCTTTTCATCTTGGTTTCGATAAACTGATCTATTGCTTTTTCCTGATTTTTAAACTCCTGAGAATCCCACTTTTTATAGTTCCAGTCGATAAACAACTGTCTTAACTCATAAAAAAGATGACGGGCTTTTCCCTTCTGATTGAATCTAAACTCTTTATCTAAAATAGAACAAAGTTTAGTAAAGACATATTTTTGTCTCCCTAAACTGGTAGCTGCATCTACCGGGTTAAAACCATTCTGCTGTAAATAAACACTGTCAGTAAATTCGGCCTTTAAATGCAAAATAAAGTCTTCGTTGGAGGTTCCTTCTTCGCCGACAACTTTCATCATCTGATAAACTTCGTTGCCGCTGATCAATATCTCTTTGGCCTTTTTAACTAGCTCTGGTTCGATAAAACCCTGATAGCGCGACCAGCTCTCTAAAGGATCAATTGAAGGAAAACGACGGGCATTAGCCCGATCCCTAGAAAGTCCGTGAAAAGCACCGACTACCTTTAGGGTAGACTGAGTAACCGGTTCTTCAAAATTTCCGCCAGCCGGTGAAACTGTCCCACCAACAGTTAAACTTCCTTTTTCGCCGTTGTTAAGCTCAACTACTCCTGAACGTTCATAAAATTCAGCAATTCGTGACTCTAAATAGGCCGGGTAAGCTTCTTCACCGGGGATTTCTTCTAAGCGACCAGAGACTTCGCGCATAGCCTGGGCCCAACGCGAAGTTGAATCAGCTAATAGTAAAACATCTAAACCCATCTGACGGTAATACTCACCTAAAGTAGCAGCTGTATAGACTGAGGCATCTCTGGCAGCAACCGGCATTGATGAAGTATTACAAATTATAATCGTCCGTTCCATAAGCGGCTTATTATTACGCGGGTCTTTTAACTCGGGAAACTTTCTTAAAGTCTCAACTACCTCACCGGCTCTTTCTCCACAGGCAGCAATAATTACAATATCTATTTCGGCGTAACGGCTGATCAGCTGCTGGAGAACAGTTTTTCCGGAACCAAAAGGACCAGGAACACAATAGGTTCCTCCCTTAGCTACCGGAAAAAGGGTATCAATGATCCGGGCCTTAGTAATCAGCGGCTCTTTGGGCGTGAGCTTCTCTCGATAAGCGGCTATAGGGATTTTTATTGGCCAGTCAAAGACCATGCTGATATCTATAGTCTCGCCTTTTGAGTTTTTTAACTTAGCGATTGTATCTTTGATCTTATATTTACCTTCGGAAGCTATTGTTTCAACAGAATAGTCATCAACTAAATAAAAAGGAACCATAATCCAGTGCTTAAATATACCTTCTTCGACAACTCCCAGAACCGAAGCTTTGCCTACTTTATCTTTGGTTTTAACTGAAGGTTTGAAATGCCAGTTCTTTTTAAAATCCAAAGCATCTAACTGTACTCCCCGGGGAAGAAAAAATCCGTGTTTTTTTAACATCTCCGGGAGCGGATTCTGAAGGCCGTCAAAGACTTGACCTAAAAGGCCCGGTCCTAGTTGCAATGAAATCATCTGCCCGGAGAACTCTACCTTATCACCTATTTTTATGCCTTTGGTATCTTCAAAAACCTGCATATAAGCAGTGTCATGGCTAATTCTTATAACTTCGGCCATAAGATGTTCTTTACCCGAAAACACATAGCCGACTTCGTTTTGGACAATATTACCCTCGGAGTAAACGGTAATCATGTTACCCTGTATTAAAGTAATATTTCCGTAGCGCTTACTCACAGTTTTACCTCGCAGAGCTGATCAAAACGATCTACACCTTTTTCTTTATTGAAAGTAAACAATCTTTCTAAAATCTGCAGTTTCAAAAAATATAAGATAAGCCAGGCTAAATCAAAATTATGCCCAACTTGCTGCTCCTCGATAAATTTCCATCTAATAAGTAGAAGTTTAATTTCCGCTTCCAGCGGCGAAGCATCAGCAACTGCCAATTTTATTTCGCTGCTAGCTTGATGACTTTTCTTGTCTTTCTTTGCGCTGCGCAATAAAGCGATTTCGTTGCGCAATCTTTTTTCAAAATCTTTATAGTCTTTTAAAACTGAAATGTCGCTTTTGACTCCAAAAAAATCATCAAGGTTAACCTTAGCTAGAATGTCAAATTCAGGGAATCGAAGCCATTTTTGGGCTTGCTCGAGAAAATAAACTCGCTCGATATGGGGTTTTTGATTAAACTGGAGGCTGGGTAGCTGAGATACGAAATAATAATACTTATCCATTACTTTGTATCGAGCATCGCGCTTGTAGCCGGATTTAAAAACTCCTTAAACGCTTCGCTTAAAACTTCTTCGGTAAAGTCGTAATGCAGATCTTCTCCCTTTATGCCGATACGAAACCCCCTGGTTATTGTTTTGCTAACCTTTATCTCTATTTCTTCTTTAGCTTT
>CAZFML010000059.1:0-6784 GCA_964519975.1 uncultured Planctomycetia bacterium | reverse complement strand
CGCTCCCCCATACGGCTCCAGTGCCGAAGGATGGTTGTGAGTCTCAACCTTAAAGCAGACATTGCTATCTTCATCAAACTTAACTACTCCTGAATTATCCTTAAATACTGAAACACAATCTTGATGAGCCAGTTCTTTAGTTGCCTTCATTACCGTTGACTTAAGAAGATTGTTAATAGTCTCCTCTTTTATCACTTTTCCCTGGGAGTCTTTCTCGCTATATTCAATAAGACCACGAAAGGTTTTGTGAGCGCAATGTTCCGACCAAAGGGTGGCAATAGTTTCCAGTTCGCAATCAGTGGGGTTTCTAGCCTTAGCTTTAAAATACTCCTGGATAATTTTCATCTCATCTAAGCTTAAAGAGAGACACCCTTCTTTAGAGATAGTTTTAAGTTGGTCTTCATTAACTTTAAGAAGCTCTACATTTATTAACTTAAATTTATAGTCACTTCCTGAAAACTCATCTAAAGTAGATATTGCTTTTACCTTTTCAAACTCTAAGATATGTTCAATCAAAGGGTTGTAAAGCAATCTCGAAGAGGCAGTCAATATATCCTCTCTGGATAAACCATCGAACTCAAAAAAACGAGCAGTTCTGGCACTTTTTAAGTCCAAAGACATATCTCTAACTGCCTTCTCTAACGATAGGGCTACCGGATCGCAAACTCCCGGGTTATGAGTTATGAGGATCTGACTTTTTTGCGGAGGCTGGCTAAATATGCCTTGAGTAAGAGAATAGGTTTCAATGACCGGATCGATCAAAAGTTCTGAGGCGATTTTCGCAACTTCTTCTTGGTTAATGTCAGTTTCAATAAAATAAACTTTTCGGGTGTATACTGATGCAGGTCTAGAGATACCTAAATCGCTGATACTGGCAGCGATCTTTGAAGAAGGAACTTTCTCTTTCGAAAATACGTCTATTCTCCAAATCATTTATCAGAAAGTTTTGCTTAAGCCAAGATTAATTGATGAACGGGGCGTGGATACTTAAAACAACGATCAATATATTCCCACTCTTTTATAAATCTTATCGATATTTGCCAGATAGGCGTAAGGATTAAAAATCTCCTCAAGCTCGTTTTTGGTTAACAGTTTCTTTACCTTTGCATTAGAAAAACTCTCTTTTTTAAAAGAGGAATCTTTATTAATCACCTTCAAGGCAATTCCCTGAACAATATCGTAAGCTCTGATCCGTGGCAGGCCTTTATCCATAAGTTTAGTCATTAGTTTCTGAGAATAGATAATCCCCCGGTTAAGTTCAATATTTTTAAGCATGTTTTTAGCGTTAACCCCTAAATTGCTAATGACTTCTCTAAACTTCTTAAGCATATAGTCTAAAGCAATGGTTGAATCGGGTAGAACTACCCTTTCGGCTGAAGAATGTGAGATATCCCGTTCATGCCAAAGGTTAATATTTTCGGCTCCGGCCAGCATATTGGCCCTTAAAATCCGGGCTAAGCCGCAAATCCGCTCGCAAATAATCGGATTTTGTTTGTGGGGCATAGCACTTGAACCTTTCTGGCCCTTATAAAAAGGCTCCTTTACTTCATCGACTTCATTTCTATGCAGATGTCTAATCTCAGTAGCAAATCTCTCTAAAGTCGACCCAATTAAAGAAAGCAGTGACAAGTAATAGGCAACTCTTTCCCGGGAAACTATCTGGGTTGAAATAGCGGCTCGATTTATTTTAAGCTTTCGGCATATATAGTCTTCAACTTTTGGGTCAAAATAAGCAAAAGTCCCTACGGCTCCGGAAATCTTTCCGCAAGCAACATAGTTTAAACTGTCGGCTAATAGTTTTCTTTCCTCCTTTAAGTCACTGTAAAGATATAGAAATTTAAGGCCAAAACTATAAATCTCAGCATGTACGCCGTGAGTTCTGGCCATACAAAGAGTATTTTTATATTTAAGAGCTTTTTTCTTCACCTCAACTAAAACCGCATCTAAATCTTTAAGGATAATTTCACTGGCGTCTTTAATTTGTGAGGCCAGGGTTGTATCGAGAAGATCTGATGAAGTCAGACCTAAATGCAGATATTGAGCATTCTTCCCAATTTGTCTAGAGATGTGTTTTAAAAAAGCAATGATATCGTGGTGGGTCTTTTCCTCTATCTTTTTAATTGCTCGGGTGGAAATTCTCACCTTAGAGAAGCTTTTGCTTACGCCTTTAGGTATCTTTCCTTGCTTCTCTAGAGCTTCGCAGAGTAAGGCTTCTATCTTCAAGAAACGCTTAAACTTTTCATCTTCACTCCAGACCTTACCGATTTCATCCGGGGTATAGCGTTCGATCATTAGCCACCTCTAATTTAAATAACCCAAATAAACAAGCTGCCAATTAAGAGCTAACATCTTACCAAACAATCCTTGGCTAGTCAATTGAATTAGCAAAAACTTGCCCCAAAAATCAAAGCAAAATACCCTTATTAATTAGGGCTAATGAAATAGGAGATCTTGCCTTCATTGGGAATTAGAACCTAACATATTTAATAGCAATAAGTTATGGTTTCTGGTTGAATCTGAAATTGCCTTGTTTTTAGCGGTAAAATGTGTTACTTTTTAACTGGATCTTTAGAAAAAAGCCTTTCTGATAAAGGCAAACTTCGAGCAATTGAAGGACGCAAAGCCACCTATCCTGCTAACTGCAGGAAAGAGGGGTTACCAGAAAAAATTTTGTAACCCTAAGTCGTTTGTGGCTTAGGGATTTTTTAATTTTAGAGACAATGAACAAAAAAAACTTTTATCTAAAACAGTTATTAGTGCTAGCCTGCGGGATTCTTGTAGCTGCCGGACTATTCGCGATAATTACCCCCGAAAACATAAAGCTGGCAAATAAACCACTTCATCCTCCTCTTCCTCAGGTTGAAGAGTTTAATCTAGAAGATGAGACTGAAGAAGACGAAAGCGACTCCAAGAAACTAACCTACCCTGAAGGCTACAAGGCAATGGTAAAGCTATCCTTCCGGAATTTTAATTCTTAAAACTTCTCTCTGTTCGGTAGTTTATGAGGAAAAACTCTCGTCAACTGAAGGAAACTGGCCTTTGTTTACATCCTTAATGAAGCGGAAAATAGCAGATTTAAGCTCCTTGTTTAAGTCTTTGTAACGCCTTGCAAACTTAAGCTTTTTAGCTTGATAAAGACCTAAGAAATCATAAAGCACCAAAACTTGACCATCGCAATATTTTCCAGCACCGATACCAATCGTAGGAATCTTTAAGCTTTTAGTTATCTGATGACTAAGCTCTAAAGGCATGCATTCTAAAACCAGACTAAAAACTCCTAAACTCTCTAACTGTTTTGCTTGCCTTATAAGCCTTGAAGCCGATTCTTGATTTTTGCCCTGCACTTTATAACCGCCTAAAAGATGAGCGGTCTGAGGCGTAAGCCCGATATGGCCCATAACCGGAATCTTATTCTTAATCAATCTTTGTACTACATAAGGACATTTACTAAACCACTCTATTTTGACTGCATCTGCACCAGCCTCAATAAACTTCTTAGCATAATAAAGACTCTTTTTAGGATCCTTCTGATAACTAGCATAAGGCATATCAGCAACAACAAGGCATCGCTTAACTGCTCTAGCTACGGCTTTAGTATGGTTAAGCATCTCGGTTATGCTTACCCTGCGAGTCTCATTCATTCCTAAAACCACATTAGCCAAAGAATCACCGACTAAAATAATGTCTATGCCCGATTCGTCTAAGATTTTGGCAAAAGAATAGTCATAGCAGGTAAGCACTGTGATCTTACGACCGCCTTTCTTGTTAACAATATTCTTAACAGTTATCCTACTCATAGATAAATATTGAGCCTCCTTTTTCGACAACCAATATTTTCGCTGTTTTAGGGTTTTTGACAAGAAATTTCTCAATTCCATCTATACCGATAACAAAAAAAGCAGTAGCCAAAGCATCAGCCAATACCGCCTCTTCAGCAATTACACTTACGCTTACAATACTATTGTTGACCGGATAACCGCTACTGGGATCTATTAAATGAGAATAGTCTTGATCTTTAAAGCGAAAAAACTGCTCATAACTGCCAGAGGTAGTTATCGCCTGATTGGTTAACTGTTTAGTTTCAAGAAGAGAATCTAGCTTTTCAGGATCTTTTATGCCTATTCTCCAGGGCTTTCCTCTATTTTTACCCAAACAATACATATCTCCACCGGCATTAATCAAAGCACTATTGATACCTTGTTGTTTTAATCGCGAAACTGCCTTATCAACCATAAAACCCTTAGCAATACCACCCAAATCAACTACTAAGCCTTTTTGCTTTATGCTTACAGTTCTTTTAACAAAATCAATTTCAATAGCTTCCATGCCAGCCGAGTTCTTAAGTTTAGCTATCAGCTCTTGATCAGGAAAAGTAACTATCTGACCTTCATCAATTAAGCTTTTCCAAAAACTGTACAAAACCCCCTGACTAACATCGAAAGCTCCTTCAGTCAAAATAGTTATATGTCTAGATAAGGCTAAAATCTCAATTAAATCTCCTGAAACGCTAAAAGGCAGATTATAAGTTTTGTTTAAACGCGAAAGCTCTGAATTAGGATCATACCTATTAAAAATATTGCTTAAGCGCTTAAATTCTTGATGGACGATCTCAGCAGCTCTTGAATCAGGAGAAGTTACCTCGAGATAAGTTCCAGCAATAACAAATTTATTCTTATGCATTGGCCGAGAACAAGAACTAAGCCCTAAAGCCAAAATAAGTAACAAACCAATATTAACTAATTTTATTTTTTCAACCATTTTAATAACTCCTCTAAACTCATACAATTAATAAGGTCTCCTTTGGTTAACCAACCTCGACGAGCAACACTTACACCTAGACTCATCAGCTTGAGCTGCTCGGTAGAATGAGAATCGCTATTTAAAGCTAGTTTCACTCCAGCTTGCTTAGCCTTCATTGCGCCAATATCATTGAGGTCGTACCTTTGTGGATGACAGTTAATTTCTAAGGCTACCTGGTTAGCGCAAGCTGCAGCTAAAACTTCATCTAAATCAATCTCATAAGGATCGCGCATACCCCAAAGGCCACCAGTGGGATGAGCAATGATATTTACGTATTTATTACTGCAAGCCTTAACAATTCTTTTAGTCTGTTCTGCTTTTGATTGTTTAAATCCACTATGAATTGCCGCAATTACAAAATCTAATTCTTTTAAAATACTGTCAGGATAATCAAGTTTTCCTTCTCCAGATATATCTACTTCTGAACCACACAAAATCCTTATTCCTTTTAACTTTTGATTTAACTTTCTTATCTGGTCTATACTTATCTTAAGCTCAGCTACTGATAAGCCGCCAGCTACTTTTAAGCTTTGAGAATGATCAGATATACCGATATATTTATAGCCTAATTTTTTAGCCGCCTCCACCATCTCTTCAATACTGGCTTTGCCATCGCTGTAATGACTATGCATATGCAAATCACCCTTAATATCTTTCAACTCTACCAATTTAGGCAAGCTGCCGCGCAAAGCTGCCTCTATTTCTCCACGGTCCTCTCTCAATTCCGCAGGTATATAGCTCATTTTAAGCCTAGAAAAAATATCTTCTTCACTCTTACTAGCTAATAATTTATCTTCTTTAGTGGAAAATAATCCATATTCATTTATTTTACAATCTTTTTTCTGGGCATAAGAACGCAGAGCAATGTTAAAGACTTTGGAACCAGTAAAATAAAGCAGGCTTGAACCAAAACTCTTTTTAGCAATAACGCGCAAATCAACCTGGATATTATTGCTGCTGGCGATAACTGAAGCTTTAGTTTCACCTTTAGCTAAAATATCTTTAACTGACTCTAATTTAGTAAACTTATCAATAACCAAATCTGGCTTCTTAGAGATTACCAAAATATCAATATCTCTTACTGTTGCTTTCCTTCGTCGTAAAGACCCAGCTACCTCAATTGCCTCCACTGCCTTTATCTTTTTTAAGGCTTTAATAAAATCCTCCGCGGTCTCCAAAGCATAATAAAGGAGAGTTCTTGAACTACCCTCACGCAAAAGCTCAATCCCTCTTAAGATATTCTGCTCGGTCTTCTCCTTTATTCCCTCTAACTGGCTTAATTTGCCTGACCTAGCCCACTCCTGGAGCTTAGCAATCGTATCTATCTTAAACTCCTGATAAAAACGCTTTATAGTCTTAGGGCCTAAACCTTGTATATCAAGCATCGAAAGTAACCCTTCTGGAGTATCCTTTCTCAACTTGTCGTAGTAATCCAAAGATCCTTTAGCAAACAACTCTTTGATTTTCTCCGATAAGTCCGAACCAATTCCCGGTAAACTGGTAAGCTCATCTTTGGCGGCAATTACTTTTAGTTCATCCCCCAGCTCCTCTATTTTCTGAGCTGCTCGTTGATAAGCCCGAATCCGGAAAGGATTGGCTCCTTTAATTTCAAGAATCTGGGCGATTTCTAGAAAGATTCCGGCAATCTCTTTGCTATCCACTGTTATTTTTTGTAATTGGCTGAAACTTTATTGGTTATTCCGCCGCGCGAGGTAAACTCACCGGTCACTCTAAGCTCATGTGGTTTTAAAACCTTAACTAAATCTTCTAAAATTTTATTTACCACATGTTCATTGTAGATCTTTGCCTGGCGGAAAGAGTAAAGGTAGTATTTTAAACTCTTTAACTCAATGAGTCGGTTTTGAGGAACATAACTTATAGTCAGGCGGGCAAAATCAGGAAGGCCGGAATAAGGACAAAGGCAGGTAAATTCATCAGTAGTTGATTCAACAGCTATCCTGCGCTTAGGATATTCATAGTCAAT
>CAZFML010000058.1:0-6998 GCA_964519975.1 uncultured Planctomycetia bacterium | reverse complement strand
AAAATAAGCATAAAATATCAGGAGTTTTTTTACTGCTTGTTTTTCTGCTGAGCCTGTTGCCGGTCGGAGCCGGTCTTGCCCAGGAAAGTCAAGATGGGCAGTTCCATACGGCAGTTAAAGCTTTCTCCGATGGTTTTTACGATGCCGCCTTCTCTTTATTTACGCGATTTATCGAAGATTTCCCGAAGAGTTCACTAAGACCTGAGGCAAAGTTATACCTTGCCAAGTGCCATTATTATCAACAAGATTACCCTAAGGCTTTAGATATTCTTTTAAAACTAAAAAAAGACAAGAAAGCTTTAAGCTTATACGATGAGCTCTATTATTGGCTGAGTCTGGTTTATTTTAAAGGAAAAGATTTTAATAAATCAATTAATTATACCAAAAAAATTATTGATGATTATCCCGAGTCAGAATTCCGCTGGCCAGCTTACTATTTATTTGGCCAAGCCTTAAGCGAAAACCGAGAGCTCAAAGCTTCCGAAAATGCTTTTGCAACTATCATCGCTGATGCTGGCGATGGCGATATCAGCCAAGACGCCTACTTAGAGTTATTCCGGATTTATCTAGAAGAGCGGAATTACCCTAAAGCTATTAGTTTAGGTGAAAATTATCTCAAAGATTTTAAGCGCGGTCGCCATAAAGGGAAAGTGTTGTTTTATCTAGCCGAAACCTACTACGCTGAAGGTAAATTCAAACAAGCCCAAAAATACTACCAGCAAGCTTTGCGTCTTCATCCCGACTCTGATTTGCAGGATTTAATCTACCAAGGATTAGGTTTTGCTTACTTAGAGGATGGTAACAGTTTAGAAGCTAAAGTGGCGGTTGATAAAATAAAAGATAAACAGCTACGTCTTTCTTCGCAAGGCAGCTACTATTTTAAATCTAAAGACTATTTACAAGCCTTAGAAACTTTTAATATGTTTATCCGTGACTATCCCGAGAGTCGGCTTATTGAAGACGCCTACTTACGCAAAGCCGATATTCTTTATGAACTGGGCCGGCTAAATGATGCGGTTTATATTTATAAATATATTATTGATAATTTTTCAGTCAGTGATAACCTCGAGGTTGTCAACAAGGCTCATTACGGTTTAGCCTGGAGTTATTTAAAAAGCGGAAAGTTCAAAGAAGCAATTGAGGAGTTTAAAAATACCCTCGAGTATGCTGCTAATCCAGTGGTGAAGGCAAGCTCCCAAATTCACATCGCTGACGCCTATCAGGAGACCGGTAAGTACCAGGAGGCCTTGGGTATTTATAGCAGTATTTTAGAAGATCATCCCAATACAATATATGCTGATTACATCCAGTTTCAGATTGGTCTTACTTTTTTAAAGAACAAGGACTTAGAGAAGGCTTTTTTAGCTTTAAGAAATCTTACTAATAATTTTCCATCTTCAAAGCTCATCCCCCAAGCTCAGTATTACTTGGCGGTAGGATATTTCTCGCAACAGGATTACGCTGAGGCTGAAGGTCTTTTGGAGGATTTTATTAAAAATTTTCCCAATGACGATCTTGTTGCTAAAGTGCACTATCTTTACGGAAAGTGCTTTTTTAACCAGAAGAATTACCAGAAGGCACTGCGGGTATTTAAAGAAGTAGTAGATAAATTTAATGATTACGATATCGAAGAGCTGGTTCTGGTTGATATCGGCACAACCTATTTACATTTATCTCTAAACGAAGCTGCCAAAAAAGTATGGATTCAGTTTTTGAAGAAATATCCTCAGTCTCAATATCGGGCCTCGGTTGATTTATCTTTAGGAGGACTTTATGAAAAGGAGGCAAATTTCGTTAAAGCCGAAAAGTATTATAATAAAGTTTTTGTTGAGCATAAAGATTCTTCATGGGGCCATGAGGCTGCGCTGGCCTTAGGCCATTTATACTGGAATAACGATGATTTAGATAAAGCCCAGAGCTATTTCCAAACCTTAGCCAGCGAAGAAATCCCGATAGCCCTAAAGGCTAAGCTTTATCTGGCTAAGGTTTTTACTCAGCAAGAAAGGCCAAATAAGGCTTTGGCTATTTACGAGGAACTTACCAGTTTTGATTCGCCGATAGCTAAGGTTGCCTTCTTGGAGAAGGCTTTTCTTCTTAAGGAGACGAAGCAGTACCTTAAGGCAATAACTAATTTTGAAAAAGCAATCGCTTTAGATATTGATAATCAGGAACTGCGTTTTTCACTGGGAGTTTGTTTAGAGAAATCGGCAAAGCCAGAGGATGCTATCCAGCAGTATTTTAAAGTAATTTATAATTTTCCCGAAGGTTCTTCAGAGGAGATCAAGGCCAAAGATAAAGACTATAAAACTAAATCTTTATTTAGGATTGCAAAGATTTATGAGAGGGAAAACAATATTCTCGAAGCAAAAAAAATATATCAGAAAATAATTGATTTGGGAGTTGAAGAGTCAAATATCGCTCAAGCAAGATTAGAAGAACTTACAAATTAAAGGAGGAGCTATGTGGGATTTGATAGCTAGAACTGGGTCGTTGATGTGGCTGATGGTACCAATATTTTTGTGTTCAATTTTTTCTTTAGCAATAATATTAGAGCGTTTGTTTTTTTACTTAAGTGTTAGAGTCAACGTTTTAAGTATTACTTCGCATATATTAGAATTGGTACGTAAGAGTAAAATAACCGAGGCGATTGACGTTTGCGAAAAAACACCATTTTATGTTACCAATATCTTAAAATCCGGACTTACCCATTACGAGGAGCATAAAGATGTTATTAGAGAGTCAATGGAAAACGCCTCTTTGTATGAAATACCTAAGCTGGAAAAAGGACTAAACTTCTTAAGCACTATCGCTCATGTTTCACCGTTACTAGGTCTCTTAGGTACGGTAATCGGCTTAGTGCAGTGTTTTTATATTATTGAGCAGAAGACGGCCAGCGTAGGCTTAGTCAATCCTTCGGATTTAGCTAATGGAATCTGGCTAGCCTTACTTACCACAGTTGCCGGACTATTCGTAGCCATACCCAGTTATATTATGTATAACTATTTTATCCACAAGGTAAATTCAGCAACCTTGGAGTCGGAGCGGGCTGCTACTGAACTTCTTGAGATTCTTCCTCAAAGCAGGTATAGCGATGAGATTTAAAAAACGCGCACGAGTAGAAGCTGGTTTGCGCCAGATCGACATAGTTCCTTTGATCGACTGCGTTTTTCTTTTACTGATTTTTTTTATGCTTACCTCGAACTTTGTGGTAATTCCCGGGGTTAATGTGAATCTACCCAAAGTGCTTACTCAAGAAGCAGTTGACTTAATGACCTTAACCGTAGTTATTTCTAGTGAGGATATTATTTATGTGAAGGATAAAGCTTATGCTCTCCGGGATATAGAGGATTTTATGAAAGAAGGAAAATTCAGCTCGATTTTTATCAAGGCTGACAGAGATGCTAGCTTTGGGGTGTTTGCAAAAATATACGATATCTGTAAAAGGCTAAACATAGGAAAAATCAGCTATGCAACTACCTACGATGACTAGACCACACCGGTTTGAGACTCCGCGATAGTAATTTTATTTACGTCTTTATAAAATAATTAATATGCAGGTGCCAGTCCTTTTTTTAAGCAATAAGCAGTTTATATTTTTATTTCTCTTGGTGTCGTTTGCTCTGCATCTGGCAGTTATCTTTTGGTGTTCATTTTATATAGAAGCTAAGTCTAGCCCTTCAGTGTACGTCTGGCCCAATATTCTTGCCCGAAAGGATTTATTCTTCGAAAAGAAACCAGTCCAGTTTCCGCCGGAAAGTTTTTCGGCTTCATCGGCTGCTGTACGTAGAGACTATTTTTCCACTCCGGTTTTAAAGGAGGGGTATCGCCAGAGCGACTTCAACCAAGACAGCAAAGTATTACAGTATTCCCGCAAGCTCTCAGCCAACAAGTCTTATCTTAGGGAAAAAAAGCTCAACCATCTTTATCTTTGGGAACGTCAAAGCGCCTGGTCGTCTGGGAAGGGAGAAGTTATTCCTTACCGAGTTTATGTCTCAAAACAGGGTAAAGTCATCTTTTTATATCCCGAAAAATTATCGATAGATTCTTACCAAAGCTTGAATTTTCAAGACTATATTAAGGAATCTAGCTTTTTTTTGGAGGATAAGTTTTTCTGGACAAAGCTAGAAGGGGTAGTACAATAAATGCGTATTGGGCTTGCGCTTTTTCTCGGAATAATACTAAGCAGCTGGGTATTGGTAGCCTTTATTCTGGAATATTTCAGTAACCGCAAATTTGCCAAAATAAAAAAAGAGATTAACCTCAAGCGTCGCAAGTGCGAGGTTTGTACAGCCGTTTATTTTGTTTCTACGCTTTCGGAGTTGTGGCGTTGTCCGCGTTGTGACAGTATAAATAAAGAAAAATGATTACCGAAATTGGAATAGTCGCTGGTGAGATTTGGCATTTTTTGGATAAGCATGGGCGGGTCACCCTCGATAAACTGATTGTCGGGATTGAGAAGCCGAAAGAGCTGGTTCTTATGAGCTTAGGTTGGCTGGCTCGCGAGGGCCATGTTCTGGTTGATTCCGAAGAAAACGGTTATTCGATTTCTTTACGCGAAAAGAAACAAGAGTAAAATTCGCACCCTGATAAAACCCACCTTTATTTTTATTTTTATTTCTGATAAATGTCGGGCCTGTAGCTCAGTTGGGAGAGCGCTTGCTTCGCATGCAAGAGGTCGGGAGTTCAACTCTCCTCAGGTCCATAGCCAGAGATAGCAATCTTTATGTCCAAGATACGGATACATATTAAATCAGAAGATATTGGGGATGTTGTTAAGGTTACCGATAAGGATACCATCCATAAGATCCGCAATGTCTTAAGGCTTAAAGCCAGTGATAATCTGCTGGTTTTTGACGGTCAAGGCAAAGAGTATTCCTGCAGAATATCCCAAATCGACAGAAATATAGTTGTTTTGAACGAAGTTTCCTTGCAGAGAAGATCACAAAATTCAGAAATTAGTCTGGCCTTAGCCTTTCCGATGACCAAAGAAGAAAGCATTGATTTTATTTTACAGAAAGCTACGGAATTGGGAGTGTCAAAATTTATTCCTTTTACCTCTGAACGCAGTCTAAATATTAAAGTTTCAGCGGCAAAGTTTAGCCGCTGGAGAAAGATTATTATTGAAGCTGTGCGCCAGTCAGAAAGACTATGGATCCCCAAGCTAGCCGATACTATAAGTTTTAGCTCTCTCATAAAATGCAGTCAGGAAGTTAAATTGGCCGGAGCAGTTGATGGTGAGAGCCTAAAGCCTTCTCTAATCAATAACTCTAAGGATATCATTTTTGCGATAGGTCCGGTGGGTGATTTTTCTCCGGGTGAATATCAGAAGCTAAAAGCGAGTGGTTTTAAATTTGTTAAACTATCCGATCATCTCTTAAAGGTTGAAACCGCAGCTATACTTGGTATAGGGTTAATAAATTATTTCCGGCAAAGCTAGATTGATGAAGGTTAAATTTTTAACTTTAGGCTGTAAAGTCAACCAGTACGAAACGCAAGGTTTAAAGGAGAAGTTTTTAGAGTTTGGTTTTACTGAAACTACCCAGAAAGCTGATATCTACGTTATTAATACCTGTACAGTTACCCATCGGGCGGACTCTAAATCCCGCCAGATAATTAAACAGGCTAAAAAAGAGAATCCTTCGGCAAAGATTGCTGTCTCCGGTTGCTTAGCCCAGATTAATAATGAGGCTATCGAACGAATAGGCGTTGACTATGTTATTCCCCAAACTAACAAGCATCTTTTACCGGAAATTGTAACTGCCGGTTTGGGCCACAAAAGGCTAAGGTCGAACAGCAGAGATATTTGGTCTTTGCAAATAACTCATTTTAATAACCAGCGGGCCTTTATTAAGATTCAAGATGGCTGCAGTAATTTTTGCAGTTTTTGCAAAATTCCTTATCTTAGAGGACCGTCACGCAGCCGAGAACAAAAGGAAATAATTGCTGAATGTCAGAAAATTTCAAAGCTACATAAAGAGATTGTTCTCTGTGGAGTTAATTTAAGCCTTTGGGGTAAGGATTTTAAACCGGCCCGATCTTTAGCTGATTTGGTTGATAATGTTTTAAAAATCCCTGCTTTAGGAAGACTGCGCCTAAGTTCACTTGAGCCTAAATTTGTTACTAAAGAATTGATTTCATTGTTTTCTAACAGTAAATTATGCCCGCATCTACATTTTCCCTTTCAATCCGGAGATAACAAAGTCTTGCAGGCAATGAATAAAAAGATAACTGTATCGCTGTACAAGGAAAAAGTTAATCAAGCAAGACTGGTTAGGCAGGATATTGCCATAAGCTGCGATATCATGGTTGGTTTTCCCGGAGAAGATGAGCCAAGTTTTAATAATACGGTTAATTTTTTGAAAGAAATCAAACCGATGCGTATGCACATATTTACCTTTTCTCCGCGGGAGAAAACTAAGTTTGCAAATTTAAAACCGGCTAATCAGGGAGTCATTAAGCAAAGGTACAACTTTTTAAAAGAATTAGCAATTAGCTTTTCAAATGAATATAAGCGTAGGTTTTTAGGAAAGACCTTGTATATGGTTGTGGAGGAAACGAACAAGGGTTTATTTTCCGGTTATACCGAGAACTACATTAAAGTCTGCATAAAGGATAAGCTAAAATTAGGCCAGATTATTCCGGTAAGGATAGATAAGGTTGAAAGCTCTAGGATTTTTGCGAGGAGAGTTAACTAAGAAAGCTATCTTGAATCAATCGTGGCTACATTTATCCGGTCTTCGCAGTTAGGACCAACGCAGCTGCCTACCATATCACCGTTACTTAAAAGACTCAAGTTGCCATCGTCAATTAAAGTATCTATTTTTAATGCTGAATCCCGTGGAACACCAATAGGGCCGATGTTATTAAGCACAAGAAGAATATTTATATCATTGGGTTTTACAAATTCTACAGTAACATTTTCTCTACGAATTTCATACAACCCACCCCAGGCATTTTTATTGCTCCAGCGTTCAAGGTAAGGTCCGTCCCAACCGCTG
>CAZFML010000057.1:0-7416 GCA_964519975.1 uncultured Planctomycetia bacterium | reverse complement strand
CCTTTATTTCATCGTTAGGAAGAGGAACCACGCTTACCGTAGTTTCAGTGGTATGCTCTACTGCACAACGCTGAATAGCCTGAGATAGAATCTCCTTTGCTTTAAGTTCTGACTCCTCTTTTATTACCTCTTCCATCTCGCGAATCATCTTCGCTTTTTCTGCCCGTAACTCTTCCTCATAGCGTCTTAAGAGAAGTTCGCGGGCTTCCTGAGGAGTTAAAGAAGAGATTCTTTTTAACTTTTCCTTTTCTTCCTCTATTAACTGGTTTAAAACCTGATTCTTTTTGTCTACATCAGCTGCGGTCTGCTTTAAAGCAACTTCCTGTCTGGCTAACTCTTTGGATTTAGCCTCGATAAAATCAAGCCGTTTCTCCAAATTCTCTTCTCTTTGAATTAAGCGTTTCTCAAGCTGACTTAGTTCATTTCTCTTGCTGGAATTCTGTTTCTCAAAATCCACTCTTAGCTTGTAAAGTAGCTCTTTTGCATCTAAATCGGCTTTGCGAACTAGCTCCTCGGCTCTAAAGGTAGCATCTTTAACTATTTTTTCAGCGTCTTCCTTTGATTTTTTAAGTCTGTTTTTTTGAAATATTTCACCTGACCACCATCCTAAAAGTGCACCAGTAAAACCGCTGATTAGCATGTAAATTACAACCATGACTCCTCCTTTATTTAAACCTGTTTGTTTCTAGAAACAAACGGAAATTGGCACAGATTAATTACCTATATTAATACAGACTACTCGTTAAGATCTGCACCCAGTTTGTGATTTAAATGACTTCTGTTTCAGTGACTACGACGTCGACCTTCTGGTCTAAGGAAAGATGGGTAGGAAGGTTATCTAAAATTTGGAAGTCAAAGGCAATGCCGATTCTTTGAACAGACGGGGCTAACTTTTGTAAAAAGCGGTCATAAAAACCGGCTCCTCGGCCTAGTCGATTACGCTTGCGGTCAAAGCCAAGACCAGGAACAATAACCACATCTATTCTTTCAGGATCAGCTTTTTTAGTTTTTTTTGAATCTGGTTCCCTAACACCAAAGGGACCATCAACAAAATCATTACCTAAATCTTTTACTTGGTAAACTTCTAGCTCTTTTGCCTTTGTATCCATTACTGGAAAGAAAAATTGTTTACTGTTAATATCCTTCCTAATCATCTCTAAAATATCTACTTCACCCTTTAAGGGGTAGTAGACCATAACATTTTCTGCTTTACTGTATATAGACAAGCTCGACAATCTATCTTCAACATTTCTGCTCCTCCTTTTTATTTCTTCCTGGGTTAGAGACAACAGTTGTTCTGATAATTTCTGCCGTAATTGCTGTTTTTCTCTACTTATGACCATCTCCATTTTTCCCCTATTATACCAATTTTCTGGAAAAAGTAAATCCTTTTAGAAAACTATTTCCAACCAGGCGGCTATTTGTCTATCTCACTGATTATCAAGCAGTTAAACCGGTTAATCTGCAAGCTAAGCTGGCTCTACCGACCAAGTTTAACCCCCGGTTAGGCGTACTGCTTAAAGCCCAATTATAGGCAAAATCCCATATTTTACAATAAAAAATTTATATTTAATTCTCTTGACAAGGAAAGCTCTGGATATAAAATAGTAAAAGTAGTTGAAAATATTAACTTTTTAAAGCAAGAGGGGGGTGTTTAAATGAACAAGGCTCAATTGGTTGAAGTAATCGCAGCTCAGACAGCTACAAAGAAGCAAGCTCAGGAAATCGTGGAAACAGTTTGGGACTCAATTAAAAACAGTCTCAAAAAGAAAGAAGATGTAGCTATTTCTGGTTTCGGAACATTTAGAGTAAAGCAAACCAAGGCAAGAATGGGAAGAAATCCTAAAACTGGTGAATCAATTCAGATCCCAGCTAAGAAAAAGATTGCTTTCCGAGCATCAAAAGATCTAAAATCTATTCTCTAATATAGGTTTTGTATAAAAAAAGGGTATACTAATAAAGTATACCCTTTTTCATTTTCTTAAACTTTTAAGAAGAAACTTTCTTTAGCTTAGCAATAAAAAATCCCTCCATGGTCTCATTGGGAATAACTCTTCTAGTTAATCTTAAGCTGGGAGAGAATCGTTTATCCTTCCAACGTAGCAAGCCTTCCCTGGCATTAGACAAAGGAATTTTAAACTGCACTAGCTCTACTTTTTCTTCAAACTTGTTGATAAACCAATCAATTACCCCTTCATTCTCCTCGGGCGAGAAAGTGCAAGTTGAATAGACTAGAACGCCTCCTTCTTTTAAAGCAAAGAACGCCGAATAAAGAAGCTTTTTCTGCTTATGAACCATCTCCTTAACCTTATGCTGCTTCCAGTATTGAAAGGTTTTAGGATTAGTTACCAGAAACCGACCTTCAGCCGAGCAAGGAACATCAGCTAAAATGCGATCAAACTCCTCGGGAAACTTCTTTCTTACCCAGATACTGTCTAAAATAAGAGTTTTAACCGAATTTACACCCTGGAGCTTTAAATTAGCCAAAAGTTTATAGTAACGGGTGCGGATTTTCTCAATAGCGACCAGTTCTGTCTGGGGAGCTAAAGACGCAATTTGAGTAGTCTTTGCTCCGGGAGCAGCGCATAAATCAAGGATTTTCTCTCCATTTTGCGGCTCAAGAGCTAATACCGGAATCATGCTTGATAAGTTCTGAACAAAAACAAGGCCTTGTTGGTAAATTTCAGTATTTTGAAAGTTACGCAAGGGTGATTTCAAAATAAAAGCTCCTTGAGGATAAGACAACTCTTTAAACTTTACCCTTTGATTAACCAAAGCTCTTCTTAGAGTTATTAAATCGGTTTTAAGATAATTTATCCTAAAACTAGGCTCTCGTTTTTTTAGAAAGCTATGGGCTATACGCGTATAGTCTTTAGGGTAAATCTTCTCAAGCTTAGCTAAAAACTCCCGAGGCAGTTTATAAACAATATCTTTCATATTTACGGTTATAGTTCAATATAAGGGGAAGATTTAAAGAAGTTCTTTGCTCCTAAATGAAAGATTAAATCAACTTTAGAACTATCCCAAAACCCTTCACTAAAACAATCAGCTTCAGCGTAAATTGCTTCACCGACAAACAAGTAGTGATCACCGATCTCCTCTGTTCTAGAGAGCTTACATTCTATATGCCCAAGACATTCAGAAATTACCGGAGTTTCCTTTAACTGCTTAGCTGCTGCCTTACTAAGATTAGCTTTAACAAACTTATCCTCTTCTCTTCCGCTACACTTTCCACAAATAAAAACTTTATTCAACAACTCCCACTGGGGAACATTAACTACAAACTCTTTGCTTTGCTTGATTAACTCTGAAGAAAAATGCCCCTTAGCTAAAGCCACCCCTAAAAGAGGAGGATTTTTAGAAACCGGCAAATGCCAAGCACAAGGAGTAATAGTGGCCTTATCCTTATATCCGGCGGTAACTTCGCTTAAAGCTCCGGGGGTAATTAAACGGCCGGCTTGGGAATTAGATACCTGTTTTTTCATCTATTCTCCCCTGATTTTCCCTTTATAAAAAATGGCGCCAGACAAACCACAACAATATAAACAAACATCCCTATGGCAATACCTATGTTCTGCTCAAAATAAGTCAGTAGCTTCTCAACTGAAAACCCCCGCATTGCCGCAAAGGGAAATTGCAGCCAGAATATCCGCGGAGGCGAGGCTACAAAAATTGCCAGTAAAAACTTCCGCAACGATATGCGGCTTAAGCCCACGCCAACATCAAAAACCCGGTAAGGAATTAAAGGGTTGGCTCGAAATAGCATTAACTTAAAGAGGCGTATGCCTTCTAATCTTTCATAGAAACGCTTAAATCCTCCGCCTACTTTTCTTTCTACAAAATCCTTACCCCAGAGTCGGCTAAGCTTAAAAAAGACTATTCCGTTTATTATTTCAGCGATATAAATAAGCAGGGTGCTGATATAGGCTCCGAAAAGAATTCCACCAACTACCTTTAAAGGCTCTTTTAAAGTCCAGAAAGCAAAAGTACCAACAGTATAAAGTAAAACAAATATTAAGGCTGCATAGCCAATAGAGAAGTTCTCAAATAAAGAGTTGATCTTTGCTTCATCAATTGAGAAAGTTACTCCGATAACAACAACAATCAGCAAAAAAAACACAAAAGCTAAGAAACGCTTTAATGATTTTGGCATCTCTTTCATAGGCTAAGCTTTATCTGGCAAAAGTAATGCTTTTAGCTGCCCGCAAGCAGCATTAATATCCTGGCCGCGGGACTTTCGTAAAGTAAAAAATAAACCCAATCTTTTAAGCTCAGATCTAAAACTATCTACCTCAGCACTAGAAGCAGGCTTAAAGCTGCCACAAGAGTAATTTAAAGGGATGAGATTGATCTTATAAGACATACCTTTAAGAAGCTTGGCCAGCCTTAAAGCATCCTGTTTATGGGTATTATACCCTGATAATAAAGCACATTCAAAGGTAATCGGGTGCTTTTCTTTACCTCTAAAATATTTGGCAGCCTTTATTAAATCAGCTAAAGGGTATTTTTTGTTTATCGGCATAAGTTGACTGCGCTTTTTATCGTCGGCGCTGTGTAAAGATATAGATAACTTAACCCCCAACTTTAAATCCGCCAACTTTTTAATCTCCGGAACAAGCCCGCAGGTTGAAAGAGAAATTCTTCTTTTAGAAAAACAAAGTCCTTTTAGCTCAGTAAATATCTTTATAGCTTTAATAACATTGATAAAATTATCCAAAGGCTCACCTATACCCATAAAAACAATATTAGTTATACTCTTAGGCACAATTAATTTAGAGACTTCTAAATACTGATTGATTATTTCTGAAGGTTTTAAGTTTCTCTTGAAGCCACTCTTACCACTAGCGCAAAATAAACATTTGAATTTACAGCCTACCTGAGTGGATAGACATAAAGTATTTCTATTTTTTTCAGGGATAAATACTGCTTCAATTGAATTATTATCTTCCAAGCCAAATAAAAGCTTTTCAGTTCCATCAGATGAGACTTCTTTCTTAAGGAGCTTAATCTGAGACAAATAAAAAGCTTCGGCCAAAGATTGTCTCACTCCTTTAGAAACATTACTCATTAGCTGGAAGTCTTCAACCTTTTTACTATACACCCAGTCAAAAATCTGCTGAGCAGAGAATTTAGGACAGTTGACTTTTAGCAATATCTCCTTTAACTCTTTTAAGGTTAAATCTTTTATATCTTTCATAAGCGATATGCTAAAATTTATTTAGCAGTCTCTTTTCCTGTTTCAAAGATGCTGTCGAGCGGACTTTTAGGAATGTTTGACATATCTCTTAACACGTGAGTATAAACCATCGTTGTTTCTATATTTTTATGTCCGAGCAGCTCCTGAACCTCTCTTATATTAACCCCATTCATTAATAAATGTGTAGCGAAACTATGCCGCAACGTATGTGCTGTGGCGTTTTTGGCAATTCCTGCTCTTCTAATTGCCCTCTTTACTCCTTTCTGAATTGAACTTGCATCTATGTGGTGACGCCGCACCTTGCCACTTCTGGGATCAACTGAAAGCTTAAATGAGGGAAAAACATACTGCCATCCCCATTCTTTTGCAGCCTCGGAGTATTTACGCCTTAAAGAATCGGATAGGTACACTTCTCCATAACCTGATTTAAGATCTTTTTCGTGTAATTTTTTTATTTTTCCCAAATGCTTCTTTAATGAATCTTTAATGTATTCCGGCAACATTGTTGTGCGATCCTTATCACCCTTACCCCCCCTTATAAACACTAAGTTATTATCAAAATCAATATCTTGCACGCGTAGTCGCAAAACCTCCATTAAACGCATTCCTGAACCATAAAGTAATTTAATCGCCAGTGAATTTTCAGTCTCCATCTTGCTAAACATCCTTCCAACCTCATCGACAGTAAGCACAACCGGCAATTTCTGACCCCGCTTTGCTCTAACAGTCTTGTCTAATCCTCGAACTTCTATCTTAAGCACATCTCTAAACAAAAACAAAAGAGCATTGAACGCTTGATTTTGTGTAGATGAGGATACACGTTGTTTAACGGCAAGGTAGGTAAGATAATCTTGAATATCCTTTTCAGACAGGGTCTTAACGGAAACATTTTTACTTGCAAAGTCATTCAGATAGACAAAAAAACGCTTTAGCCAATCAATATATGCTCTCTCAGTGCTATATGAATAATGCTTCAAGCGGATCATTTCACGAACTCTCTTTAGAATAGCTGAACCTCCAGCAGAAATATTTCTGGAGCTGATTTTAATTGGCAACGAGATATTTTCAGGATTATTATAATATTCGATGAATAAATCTATGGCCTCTTCAGCCTGCTTTATCTTCCAATCTTCCATATCAAGTGCACAAAGTTGATTAAGAAAAGAATTGATCTTAGCTTCACTAGATAAATTCTTGTAATCCCTTACAAAATATAGGTATTTACTTACCCAATAAGCATAAAAAGGGATTTTCTTGCTAGCGATTGGTTTCCTAGATACTAAAAACTGCTGAAAATCAGGCAACAGGCTATCTGACATAACATTTACCTCCAATCTGACAAAATTCCTATGATATACGGAATCCGCATTTGCTGATATTATAGGTCAAATGCGGAATAATACAAGAATTTTATGCCTCTAGACTTAACTTTATGATATAATAGTAATGCAAATTTCATAATTAAAGGATTCCGTATATTAATTGTTAGATGTAATAAATAAAAAATACTCGAGGATAATCGAGAAGTAAAACATAATAGAGTTAGAAATGAAAGATAAAAAATCATTCACTCTTATTGAGCTAATCGTAGTAATAGCCATCATAGCAGTGCTTGCTGCTATTATTGCTCCTAATGCTTTCAGGGCGATTGAAAAGGCGAAGATATCAACCGCAATCGGAAACCTCAAGACTTTTAAAAATGCAGCTGAGGCTTTATATACAGATACTGGACATTGGCCGGTGGATGGAAACATAAACGGATTAAGGATAGATAATGCTAATTGTCCAGTAAACACTAATTCTCAAAGTTGGGATGGTTGGGATGGTCCTTATCTTGGGAGTGGCGTTGGAGCTACACCCTGGTCAGGTACATATTGGTTTGAAGGGTGGCTTAATTTTCCAAATGGACCTAATAATTCTGGCACACGTGAGCTTTATATAAACTTTGATGACTATTGTTTTGACGGCAGTGGCTCAACTTGCGGAGTACCTTTTGATTCAGCTCAAAAAATCGATGAGATGATTGACGATGGCAATTTATCAACGGGCACCCTTATGCACGGTTTGTATACTGCTGAGACCGATGGAGATCTTGCTTGGATAATACAAGAAGACTTATACTAAATATAAAGTTATAGCCCAAAACCATCTAACAAGGCAATCCAACGGACCTAACTCGCCGCCTTCGGCGGCTCCTTAGGCCGCTGATTTTTATGTTA
>CAZFML010000056.1:0-7600 GCA_964519975.1 uncultured Planctomycetia bacterium | reverse complement strand
GTGTCTACCTCCTTCAAACTCCTCCTTAAGCCAACGCAAAACTAATCTTTTAGCATAATCCAGTTTAAAAAGGCAAGAAGGCAGAATCAAAACATTGCTATTGTTATGGCGACGTGACATATAAGTACTCTTTAAATTATAAGCTAAAACCGCACGTATTCCTTTTAACTTATTAGCAACGATTGCGCTGCCAACTCCGGTGTAGCAAATTACAATTGCCCGATCAGCTTTTTTAGATCTAACCCGATCAGCAGCTAAATAAGTGTAGTCAGGATAGTCGCAGGACTCCTTAGAATAAGTACCACAATCAAAAATATCATAGCCCTTAGCTTTTAAAAAATCAGTTAAAATATTTTTTAATCTAAATCCCCGATGGTCACTAGCCAAAGCTATCTTCATTTTATATCCAATCCTTTAGTTCTACAACCGCCTCTTTAATTATAGAATATGCCTTCTCATAAACTGCCTTGGACTGTCCGATCGGATCAGGTATGTCCTGTTCTTGATCCGAAGGTAAAAACTTTTTTAAATTAAACACTCTACCAATAGCTGTCGGTACTGAGCGCAAAATATAATCAACCTGTCTGTCTTCCATGGTAAAGATTAAATCCGAAGAAAGAACTGTTTTTCGATCCAAGGTCTTAGCCGAGAAATCCCCGATCTTTATACCCTCTTTGTCCTTTAAAATATCTGCTACTTCAGCTGAAATTTTTGAACCCTCAAAAGCAGATGTACCTCGGGAAATTATCTCATACCTATCATAAAAATACAACTTGCTTTCACCTAAGTACTTCTCTAAAAGATATTGAGCCATCGGAGAACGGCAACTGTTACCAGTACAGACAAAAACAACCCTTTTTCTAACAAAAATTTTGGCAATATCGACTGTTGGGATCACACCCTCTCTTAAGACTTTAAACGGCTTAGCAGTAAGATCTAATACGGTTGAAGATTTAGAAAAAGCACAGGGACCGCTATCAACGATTAAGTCGACTTTATCATCAAAAACATCCTCAACCTCTTTCGCAGTTACGGCCTCTCTTTCACCACTTAAATTAGCCGAAGGTAAATAAACTGCTGTGCCTAAATTTTGTAAAATCTGACTTATAACCGCATGCGATGGTACCCGCACGCCAACCTTTTTGTCATCTTTAGTATAATAAATAAGAGTTAAAGGTCCAGGCCAAAACTTCTCAATTATCCGATAGACAAAAGGTGCAAACACACAAAAATAGTTTCTAAAAACTTCATCGATACTAGCCAAAGCTAAAGAAAAAGGTTTATCTTTAGGCCTCTTTTTTAACTGAGAAAGCTTATCTAAACTATCTTGGTTATCAGCCTGAACAGCAAGTCCATAGACAGTCTCGGTAGGTAAAGCCACTATCCCACCTTGAGAAAGCTTATCCGCCGCCTCTTTAACTAAGGATTGATTGACGTTGCTGGGATCAATAAAGATCTTCTTCATTTTTTAAACTTAGCTTTTAATTTCTTCAAAGTAGCTAGATAACCCTTATCGCTTAAGGATAAAATCTCTAAGGAAAAGATTATCGCGTTTATAAAAGCGCTTTTCCCTACTCCGGTTGAAGCCATACCCAATCCTTTGGGACTGCTTACCATTGAAAATAAAGCATCTAAGCCGTCTAAAAGCCCTCCTTTTAAAGCCACCCCAATAACCGGAATATTAACATAAGAAGAAACAAATCCCGGCAAAGCTGCAGCCATACCAGCACAAGCAATAACTACCTTTGTGCCTTTTTTGTCTAAACCCTGGCAGTACTTCCGTAACTTCTCAGGATTACGATGAGCTGAGATGACTTCCAAGGCATAAGGTATCTTAAACTCCTTTAATAAATCCATTCCGTCTTTTAACTTAACAAAATCACTTTTGCTTCCCAAAATAATCGCAATTTTTGCTTTCATTATTTGCCCCCTGATTTTACTTAATTACTAAAAACTCCTGTATTGCCCACAAATAAATTCACAAAACCGCTCATTCCACAGCCTTCGGAATTAGTATTTAATATACCTCTCAAGCCTTGAGGATAAGGACCGACCACTTCTTCTCCGTCAAAAACTAAATCTAATTTCTCAACTGTGTCAACCGAGCTAAATCCATATACTGAAATACCAATACCATCTGTTACCTCAGCTGTGCCGTCTTTATCCAAATCAAAACGCCAGTAAAGATTACAGAGCGAACTTAAAGGAACTGGCGCCGATCCACCGCAACAACCATACGACCAACAAAGATAATAAATACCGAATGTTGAACAGAAAGGCAAACCAGGATCTTTTACTAATGGGCTGATTCCCGGCTTATCCATATAAGGGCCATCCCAGCCTGGCAATCCCGGATCGCTAAGCAAGGGATGTGCGTTATTTTCAATATACCCCCCTGGCCATTGACCGGTATCAGTACGATTCATTAGGGCAGCTGTTTTTACTGTCTTTAAATCTGCTGCCATCCGGGCAACTCTTGCTTTTTGAATAGCTCGGAAGGCATTGGGAGCAATGATTGCCGCTAGTATTGCAATGATTGCAATAACCACAATCAACTCAATGAGAGTAAAGCTCTTTTTAAACATGCCCCCCTTCTTTTAAGCTAAAGATTTTCGCAAGGCCTTATCGCCGATATCTTTTCGGTAAAACATCTTGTCAAACTGGATATTTTCTATGGCTTTATAAGTTTTTTCCTGTGCCTCTTTTATGCCCGAACCTAAGCCAACTATACCTAAAACTCTTCCTCCGTTAGTTAGTAATTTTTGATCTAGCTTGGTTCCGGCATGAAAAACAAAAGTATCTTCTAGGTTATTCAGTTTATCTAAACCCTTGATCTCTTTTGCCTTCTCATAGCTTCCGGGATAACCTCCGGAAGCTAATACTACACAAAGACAAAACCGCTGATCCCACTCTAAGCTAGCTTGATTTAATTTACCGTCTATAGTTTTTAACATAATATCAGCTAAATCGCTCTTTAACTTAGGTAAAATTGCTTGAGTTTCCGGATCGCCGAATCTTACATTAAACTCTAAGACATAAGGCTCAGCATTTTTAATCATTAAACCAGCATAAAGAATTCCTTGATAAACTTTACCTTCTTCTTTTAAACCTTTTATTAAAGGCGTGAATATCTTATCAATGATCTTTTTTAAAATCTCCTCACTAACTAAAGGAGCTGGCGCATAAGCACCCATGCCGCCGGTATTAGGGCCCTTATCTTGATCAAAGGCTGACTTATGATCCTGGGAAGATACTAATGGCACTATTGTTTCGCCATCAGTAAAAATTAAAATTGAAACCTCTTCGCCTTCTAAGCAGTCTTCGATTACAACTCTATTTCCGGCTGGCCCAAACTTTTTATCAACCATAATCATCTCAATTGCCTGAATAGCTTCTTCTTTGGTTTTAACAACAATAACTCCTTTTCCAGCAGCTAAACCGTCAGCCTTAACCACTAAAGGCAGTTGTCTTTGATCTATATACTGTTTTGCTTGCCTTGCATCATCAAACACTTTAAACTCAGCCGTAGGAATACTGTACTTTTTTAGAATCTCTTTAGTGAAAACCTTACTACCCTCCAGCTGTGCCAGCTCTTTACTGGGTCCGAAGATTTTTAGACCCTTATCTTTAAAGCGATCAACAATACCTTCTACCAAAGGAGCTTCCGGACCAACCACAGTTAAATCTATGCTATTTTGAAGAGCAAAATTTAAAAGAGCTTCGATGTCGGTCGTAGCTATATCGATATTTTCAGAAATCAAAGCAGTTCCACCGTTTCCTGGTGCACAGTACAACTTATCTATTAACTTAGACTGTGCTAACTTCCAAGCTAAACAGTGCTCTCTTCCGCCTGAACCAACAACTAATACTTTCATACTAAAATCATCTTCTTTGAAGATCGTACTACCCGGCCAATAATATTAGTTTTAACTCTTCTGCTTAGATATTGACTTACCCTTTTAGCATATCTTTTATCAACCACTAAAATCATCCCCACACCCATATTAAATACTGAATACATCTCTTTTTCAGAGATTTTACCTTTCTGTTTAACAATTTTAAAAATATTAGGCACTCTAAAGCTTTCCTTTTCTACCACCATACCTAAACCTTTAGGCAAAATCTTAGTAGCTTTATTATAAAAAGCTCCGCCGGTTACATGGGCAATGCCTTTGACTACCGTTGGCTTATAGTTTGTCGCTGACAACAAAGACAAAAGCGGCTTAACATATATCCGGGTAGGCTTAAGTAGCTCTCTGGCATGTTTTTTTACCCCTCTTACACCTAAGGCCTTACGCACCAAAGAAAATCCGTTGGAATGAAGACCTGAAGATTCTAAACCAATTAACAAGTCTCCAGCTTTGATGTTTCTGCCGTTAATCATCTTATCTCTGTCAACAATACCTACAGAAAATCCGGCTAAATCATATTCACCCTTTTCATACATCCCTGGCATCTCAGCAGTTTCACCGCCAAGCAGAAGGCATCCTGACTGTTTTAAGCCTTTTTTGATACCGGAGACAACTGAAGTTAAAGTTTTAAGATTTAACTTACCACAAGCAATGTAGTCTAAAAAGAAAAGTGGCTTTGCGCCTACGGCGACTAAATCATTAACATTCATTGCTACCAAATCAATGCCGACAGTATTGTGAATATTTAGGCCTTGGGCAATTATTAACTTTGTTCCTACGCCGTCAGCTGAAGACACCAGATAAGGATTTTTGTATTTCTCTAAAACTGGTTTTAAAGGAAAAACTGAACCAAAAGCCTCTAGATTACTCAAATTAGCCAGCTTAATCTTCTTAGCAAAAACCTCGCCGATTTTTACATCTACCCCAGCTTGTTTATAAGTAACTCTTGGCATTATTTAAAGTACTTAACCGCGTTTTTAAAAAACCCTAAGCCTTGAGGATCTAGCTCTTTCTGCTTCCAAAACGGCCAGTGGTGCTTAAAGATAAAACGCTCAGGATGAGGCATAAGCCCTAAAACCCTTCCCGTTGAGTCACAAATTCCGGCAATATCATTCAATGACCCGTTGGGATTAAACGGGTGTCCGGCTCTTTCTGCTTTACTATCAGTATAGCGAAGAGCAACCTGACCATTTCTCTCTATTTTATCCAAAATATTAGTATCTGTATAGAATTTTCCTTCTCCGTGAGCTACTGGCAGGTGTATCAATTGATCTAAACCCTCTAACCAGACAGTTTCTGACTCTACTTTTAAATAAACCCAGCGGTCCTCAAACCTATCGGAATCATTGTTAATCAAGGTAACTTTTTGCTTGAAATCCTTATCCGGCAATATTCCGGTTTTAACCAGCACCTGAAAACCATTACAAATACCTAAAATTAAACCGCCTTTATCGATGAAAGCTTTAAAAGCATCTCTTAACCAGTAGCCAAGCTCTAGGGATAAGATTTTTCCGGCTCCTAAATCATCACCGTAGCTAAACCCTCCGGGAAGGCAAATTATCTGATAATTAGAAAAGTCAGCGTTCTCTTTGATATAGTTTATATGCAAAAGATCGGTTTCAGCTCCGGCCAGATTAAAAGCAAACTCGGTTTCCTTGTCGCAGTTAATTCCGGCGGTCCTGATGATTAAGGTTCTTGGCTTCATCTTTATCTAAACTCGGCAAAAGTTCCCATCCAGCTGTCTCTTAACTCAGCTATCTGGCTATTGATTATTTCTTTATTGTCCTTATTGTAAACTACTAATCTCGATCTATCGCAAACACAACCAATAAGGCCAAAATCTAAACCGGATAAAACCTGCTCAAATTGCTTTTGATTTTCCTTTTTAACCTCAACTACAAAGCGCGAAGCTGATTCCGAAAACAAAACCTCATAATCAAGTATATCCTTAAGCTTAGGTATTTCTTCCAAAAATATATCAGCCCCTAAATCGCTGCCAATGCACATCTCAGCCAGACAAACTGCTAAGCCGCCTTCGGAGGGGTCATGGCAAGACTCAACTAACCTTTGCTCGATTGCTAAACTAAGTGAATCAAAAGTCTTTTTAGCTTTATCGCGATTAATCTTAGGTACGAGACCTTTTTTGATATTTAGTTTACGAAAATATTCTGACTGTCCCAGCTCAGGTCTAGTTAAGCCTAAAGTATAGATGAGGTTATCCTTGCTCTTAAAACTATTAGCAATAACTTTGTGCCAGTCAGCAATAACCGACATAGCTGAAATCAACAAAGTTCCAGGAATTGAAATATGCTTCTTGGCAACATCGTATTCATTATAAAGGCTATCTTTTCCGGAAATAAATGGTACTTGATAATAAGTTGAATAGTCGTAACAGGCCTGGGAGGCTCTTACTAAACCACCTAAAAGCTCTTCATCCTGCGGCGAACCCCAGCTGAAATTATCAAGGATAAAAGTTTTACTTAAGTTTGCTCCCGAAGCTATGACATTACGCAAAGCCTCATCTAAACTTAAGGCTGCCATCCAATAAGGATCACTATCCGAATAAAAAGGATTGATCCCAAAACCAACGGCAACGCAAGCCTGACTTTTTAAGTCCGGACGGCTGATAGCAGCATCGCTTATTGATATTTTCTCTATTCCCGAAACTGCCTTGGTTACTGAACCAGCCTGAACCTCATGATCATATTCAGTTACAATCCAATCCTTAGCAGCAGTGTTAGGGCTGGCTAACAACTGTTTTAAATCATCGTTATATGAGTTCTTGGTTTCAAGCTTTAAATCCTCCTCTTTCTTATGAATCCAGAGAGCTTTCTTTTTTAACTTAGGTAAATTAAAAATAAAATCCATGTCTAAATCGCAAACTTTATTGCCTTGATAGAGAAGCTCTAATTTCTGAGTATCGGTTACTTCACCGACAACGCTCAGCTCAACATCCTCTTCCTTAAATATCTCTTCTAACTGTTTTAGTTTATCTGGTTTTGAAAAGAAGACCATTCTTTCCTGAGACTCGGATATCCAGATCTCGGTATAAGTTAAGCCTCGATATTTCAAGAGAACTTTTTCCAAATAAACCTTAACTCCGTGTTCTTGAGCTAACTCGGTTATAGCACTCGATATCCCCCCGGCTCCGCAGTCAGTAATTGCCGTAAATAAATCTTTATCCCTGGCCCGCAAAATTGCCTCGGTAAGCTTTTTCTCCTCTATCGGATTTCCGATTTGAACTGCGGTGGTTAAACTAACCGTATGTTCATCTAGTTCTTTAGATGAAAAAGTCGCACCATGGATTCCGTCTCTTCCGGTTTTAGCACCACAAAGAATAACTAAATCGCCGGGCTCTGATTTTTTAAATGACTTTTCCTTTGGCAAAATACCTAAGGTTCCGCAGTAAACCAGAGGGTTACCCAAAAATCGCTGATCAAACATAACTGCTCCGCCGATAGTCGGAATACCCATCCTATTTCCGTAATCACGCACTCCCTTTATAACCCCTTTGATTATTCGCTTGGGATGAAGCAAACCTTGAGGCAGTTTACGATATAATAAATCCCAAGGCGAAAAACAGAATACATCAACCGATGCAAACGGCTTAGCAGCACAACCGGTTCCTAAAATATCGCGGATTACCCCACCGATGCCAGTAGAAGCACCACCATAAGGCTCTAAGCTCG
>CAZFML010000055.1:0-7677 GCA_964519975.1 uncultured Planctomycetia bacterium | reverse complement strand
GCCAGAAGTTATTGGAGCGATTTTTCCAGATGTTGCCAGGAGCGATAAGCTGGGCTATACTTGGAGTTTTGATCGGCCTTTGCTTTTTGAAACCTTTAACCGCTGCAGCTGTTATCATCGCCTTTAACTTCTACTGGTTGTTAAGGCTTATCTATATGAACGTATTTTTAGCTCTTAGCCGTTCACGGCTTAAGCTTGAAGAGAAGACTGACTGGCTAGGGCGGGCTAAAGGCATAAATCGTATTTATGACTACTGGAAGGAATTAGGCGAGCTAGAGGCGGCGGCTAAGGGCAAGCGGGACATTTCGCTTCTTATCCTTAAAAAGGAGATACGCATATTAGAGAAAAGTAAACAAAAGGCACCTCTGCTTGAAGATTTACATCATCTAGTTATACTTCCGGTCGAAGCTGGCCAAGAGGCTTTTATCTCAAGGACGGTCGCCAGTCTTATCGGCGGTAATTTTTCCTCGATAAAAATAACAGTGATTTTGGCTTTTGACCAAAAGGTTTCCGAGAGTTCGAAGCTTACGGTCAGGCGTCTTATTGAGCGATACCGAGAAAAGTTTTTTGATTTCTTTGCTGTTTATTACCCCGGTAAGTCTTATACTGGTAAGCCTTTTAAGGGAGCCATTGTTAGCTATGCCACCGAAGAAGCAGCCAGATATTTTAAAGAAAAAAAAGTAGCTTACGAGAGAGTGGTTGTTTCTTCGCTTAAACCGGGAGTAGTGGTGAACCCTGACTACTTAAGTTGCCTTAGCTACCGTTATGTGGTTTCACCGCGTCGCCAAACAGCTTGTTTTCAATCCTTGCCTGTTTATGACAGTTCAATCTGGCAAGTTAAAGCTTCAAAGAGAGTTCTTGAAGCTTCGGCCTCGGCTTTTCAGCTAGTCGAAGCCATAAATCCCGATAACTTAGTTAGTTTTTCTGGCTATAGCATGAGTTTAGCAACTTTAGTTGAGCTTGAATTTTGGCCGCCGGATTTGATTTCGGCGGATACGGCTATCTTTTGGAAAGCCTTTATCTATTTTAATACCGCCTTTACAGTCAAGCCGCTTTATGTTGAGTACCCGATAAATATAGAATCCGGTCCGGAATCTTGGAAGAGTTACCAAGAGCTTTACCAGAGAAAAAAGCAACTATCTTTTGCCGCAGAAAATTTCCCGATTGTAATGAGAGCTTTCTTGAAATCCTGGAGAATGCCTTTTGCAAGAAAAGTTAGTTATGGTTTTAAGATGCTCGAGGCTCAAGTCTCAACCAGTATTTGGCCTTTTATCGTATTTGTTATTAGCTGGCTTCCGGCTTTGTTTGCCGGAAGAGAATTTTCCGATGCTAATATCTATTACAGCGCCCCGCGGATAACTTTTTTAATTTTCGCTTTAATGTTTTTAAGCGTGATTGCTTGCATTAGCTTGACCAACCGTATTTTTCCTACGAAGAAATATAAACTCGGGTTTTTAAAGCAGATAGTCCATTTTCTGGTCTTAGTTTTTATAGTCCCAGTAGGTATTTTTTTAACAGCCACAGCTAATTTAACTACTCAAACAAATCTTTTTTTTGGCCGTCGACCAAAACTTTAACTTTTAATCGGATGTTAGATTTTGATTATAATGTTTCGACAAAAATATTATTTGGCAGAGGTAGAATAGAAGATGTAGCTACGGAAATAAAGCAATACAGCGATAAGATCCTTTTGGCCTACGGCCGTTCACATATTAAAAAAAGCGGCCTTTATGACAAGGTAGTAAAGATATTAAAGGAAAATGCTATCGGTTATGAGGAGCTATCTGGAATCCAGCCTAATCCCCGTTTGAGAAGCGTTGTTGAAGGAGTGAGTTTATGTCGCAGCAATAAACTGGGATTTATTCTGGCCGTAGGCGGCGGTTCAGTTATTGATTGCGCAAAGGCAATCGCCGGCGGAGTTTCTTACCAGGGTGATCCCTGGGATTTTTTTTCTAAAGATGCAGAAATAACTAAAAGCTTGCCCTTGGGCGCAGTTTTGACTCTGGCTGCTTCCGGTTCAGAAGCCAACGGTTATTCAGTAATCAGCAACGAAGAAACTAAGCAGAAATTTGCTGCTGGCAGTGATATTTTAAGGCCAAAGTTTTCAATACTGGACCCTACTTACACTTTTGGTTTACCCCCAGAGCAGACGGCAGCCGGAGTGGTTGATATCTACGTTCATGTTTTAGAGCAGTATTTTTCGTTAGTTTCAGCGGCTTTCCTACAGGACAGATTAGCCGAAGCCGTTCTAAAAACCTGCCTTAATTATGGACCGATTGCAATAAAAGAACCAGAAAACTATGAGGCCCGGGCAAATATTATGTGGGCCAGTAGTTTAGCTTTGTGCGGTCTGCTTGGTTACGGAAAAGTCGGTGACTGGTCAACTCACGCCTTAGAGCACGCTGTGAGCGCAGTTTATGATGTAACTCATGGCATTGGCTTGGCGATAATTGCTCCTTATTGGATGGAGTATGTTTTAAGCGTCTCAACAGTTTATAAGTTTGCTGAATATGCAAAAAACCTCTGGGGATTAGAGGGTCAAGATAAATTTAAACTGGCTAAAGAGGCGATAGCCAAAACCGGGAATTTTTTTAATAGTTTAGGTATGCCGGCCAGATTAAGAGAGGTGGGGGTTAAAGAGTCTGATCTTAAGCATTTGGCTTCTCAGGCTACCTATTTTGGAGCGGTCGGTGAATTTAAAAAATTAGAGACCGCTGATTGTTTAAAAATATTGAAAGCAGCTTTCTAGAAAATCATGGACATACATAATCTTATCAGTTTTTCAGGCATATTTATCCTTTTAGGCTTTGCCTGGGTTTGTTCGGCCGATAAGAGAAATCTCAACTGGAAGGTTATCAGCTGGGGGGTGATTTTACAACTTATTATTGCCTTGTTTATTTTTGTTGTTCCGGCCGGAGCAAAGGTCTTTTTATTTTTAAACCAGGCAGTAATAAAAGTTTTAGATTCAGCTTCTGCCGGAGCCCAATTTATCTTCGGAAGGCTTGCTTTGGCACCGGGTCAAGTCAGCGAAACCGGTGAAACCTCACTAGGGTTTATCCTGGCTTTTCAGGCTTTTCCGACCATTATCTTCTTTTCAGCCTTTATTTCAGTGCTTTACTTTTTTAGAATAATGCCTTTGGTGATTCGGTCCTTTGCTTATGTATTTACCAGGCTCATGAAGATATCTGGTGCAGAGTCTTTGGTAGCTGCCAGTAATATTTTTGTCGGAATTGAATCAGCCTTAACGGTTAAGCCGCATCTTAGTAAAATGACTCGCTCTGAGTTTTGTACAATTTTAACTGCCGGTATGGCTACGGTTGCTTCTAATGTTTTAGTTTTGTATGTTTTTAGTTTGAAAGCTGAGTTTCCGACTATTGCCGGGCACCTTATTTCAGCATCTTTGCTTTCGGCACCGGCAGCTTTAGTTATGTCAAAGATTCTTCTACCTGAAAAGGAAGTTCCTCAGACTTTAGGTGAGCATATAGAGCCACATTACGATAAAGAAGAAGGATTGTTTGAATCAGTTATTAACGGAGCACATTCCGGTCTTAGAATGGTTGGCGGAGTAATAGCGGTTTTGATTGCGGTTTTAGGTCTGGTTGCTTTATTTGATCTCTTTTTATCGGTTTTAGGATCAAAGATTAATACCTGGTTTAGCCTTAATGTCGACTGGTCGCTAAAAAGTTTATTAGGATATCTTTTTTACCCCTTTACCTTAATTTTAGGTGTTCCCTTAGCTGACGTAGGGGAGATTTCAAAGATCATCGGCGAGCGCAGCGTACTTACCGAAGTCGTTGCTTACCGCGATTTAGCAAATCTTTTAGCTAGAGATGCTTTATTTTATCGACGTTCAGCAGTTATTGCTACTTATGCCTTGTGCGGATTTGCTCATTTAGCTTCGATGGCTATTTTTGTAGGCGGGGTATCAGCTTTAATCCCTAATCGGACTAAAGCAATAGCTAAAGTGGCGCCGCGGGCTCTTTTGGCGGCGACTTTAGCTTGTCTTCTTACTGCCTGTGTTGCCGGTACTTTTTTTACTAAACATTCGATTCTTTTAGGGTTTTAACTTTTAGATGGATAAACTACATTTTTTTGATAAGATACCAGCCAAAATACCAGCTGACCAGATTTACGCTCGTTTAGGCTATGAGCAGGGGATAACCCAGATTTCTTCTAAGCAGAAAAAAGAGGTTGATGGCTATATTGATCAGGCTAGAGGCTTGCTTAAATTGCAGGCTCTGGCTAGGCGTATAAACATAAAAAGCAAAACTGATTCTGAGCTAGAACTTTCTGACACGGTTACTTTTGAAAGTAAACTGGTAGCCTCGGTTTTTAAAGACTGCCAGGAGCTTCTTTTGATGGCCGCTACTGCTGGTTGGGAAATAATTAAAGCTATTTCGAGTTCTAAGGAAACTAACTTAACCCGGGGGGTAGTTTTCGATGCTGTAGCTTCGGAGACGGTTGACAGTTGTTTTGATTGGCTTAAGCGTTATTTTAACCTCGAACTTAAGCGTGAAAATAAACAGCTGATTTCAAAACGTATATCTTGTGGGTATGGCGATTTTTCGCTTGAAAACCAAAGACTTATTGATCGATTTCTTAATTTGGATAAAATAGGAGTTTCTTTAAATGAAAAGTACATGCTTATTCCCGAGAAGTCGGTTACGGCTATAACTGGAGTGGTTGAAAAATCATGAGCAGTAAACAAATTGAATCCTTAATGGGTAAAAAGGTTATTTTGCTTGACGGGGCAACTGGTACTGAACTGCATAAGCGCGGTATGCCCCAGGGGGTCTGTCCGGAACAGTGGTGTCTTAAAAACCCTCAAGTTACCAAGAGTGTGCATGCTGATTATGCAGCTTGCGGTTCGGACATTGTTTATGCTTGTACTTTTGGCGCCAACGCCTTAAAACTTTCTTATTTTAAGATTAAGGACGTAGTTTCTCTAAATAGAAGTCTGGTAGTTTTAGCCCGAGAAGCTGTTAAGGGTAAGGCTTATGTGGCCGGTGATATTGCTACTATCGGTGAGTTTATCAAGCCTTTCGGCGCTTTGGATTTTAATCAGGCAGTAGAAATTTACAAACAGCAGGTTAGGGGCTTGCTTTCCGGCGGAGTTGATCTATTTGTGGTTGAGACCATGATTGACATCCAGGAAGCCCGAGCAGCATTAATTGCCATAAAAGAGCTCACTGATAAATTTACTATTGTTACCATGACTTTTGAATCAGGAGGCCGGAGTTTAAACGGCAATGACCCGGTCAGTTCTTTAATTACTTTGCAGAGCTTGGGCGCCGATGCTGTAGGCTGTAACTGTTCTACCGGTCCCCAAGATATGCTGAAGATAATTTCAAAAATGCGGCCCTATGCTACCGTACCTTTAGTGGCTAAACCTAATGCTGGAATGCCTAAACTTGTTAATAATGAAACTCATTTTAGTATGGCTCCTAAAAATTTTAGCCTGCTGGCTAAAAAGTTGGTTTCGGCCGGTGCAGCAATGGTTGGCGGCTGCTGCGGGACAACTCCCGAGCATATTTTTGAGCTCAAAAAAGCCATATCCGGGATGAAGTCGCCTCTTCCCAAAACAAGAAAACTAGCAGCTTTGAGTTCAGCTCAAGCCGGAATTATTTTTGAGGATGCGAAAACCCCGGTTATTGTCGGAGAAAAGATTAACCCTACCGGAAAAAAAGGCCTTCAGGAGGATTTAGTTAAGAAAAAATACCAGCTAGTTCGTTCTTTAGCTAAAAGCCAGGAAGAGTCAGGGGCTAAAATTCTGGATGTAAATGTCGGCGCTCCCAAGGTAAATGAAAAAAAAGCAATGCTTGATGTGATCTCGTTGTTATCAATTGCCAGTAGTCTGCCATTAGTGATTGATTCAGCTGACCCAGAAGTAATTGAGGAGGCTTTAAGGTTTTATCCAGGAAGAGCTTTGATTAATTCTATTTCCGGGGAAAGGCCCAAACTTAAAAAGCTGCTTGGTTTAGCCAAAAAATACGGAGCAATGTTTGTGGTTTTACCTTTAGCCGGAAAGAAGTTGCCTAAAACTTTTTCCGAACGTAAAAAAATAATTCAGGCAATTTTTCGGGAAGCTAAAAAGATGAATTTTTCAAAAGAGGATATTCTGATTGATGCTTTAGCAATGCCGCTTTCCTGGAATGCCAAGGCGGCAGTTGCCAGCTTAGAGACTGTTAGATGGTGCACGAGGGTATTCAAAGCCAGATCAATAGTCGGACTTTCCAATATTTCATTTGGCCTTCCCAATCGCCAGTTAATTAATAAAACTTTTTTAAATTTAGCCAAAAAAGATGGTTTGACTTTTGCTATTGCTGATCCCAGAGATAATTTAGTAACCATAAATAAATTAGCCAAAGATTTATTGCTTAATAAAGACAAAGATGCCAAAAAGTTCATTTCTACTTATGCTAAGTTTAAAAAACCCCTTTCGAGAGAAAAAATGACGCCAAAAAAGCTTTCCTGGCCGGATCAGGTTTTCAAAGCTATTGTTGCGGGAGACAGAAGAGAGATTACTGACTTTGTTGCTAAGGCTTTGAAATCCGGTCAGACGCCGGCAAAGCTTTTAGAGAAAACAATGATTCCGGCAGTGGTAAAAGTTGGCCAGCTTTTTGAAGCAAAGGAGTATTTCTTACCGCAGCTAATTGCTAGTGCTGAAGCTATGAAAAAGGGGGTATCTTATTTAGAGCCGCAGCTTAAGAAACAAAAATTAGCCAAGTCTAAAAAAGCGGTAATTCTTTTAGCTACTGTCGAAGGCGATATTCACGATATCGGAAAAAATATAGTATCGTTAATGCTTAAAAACCACGGGTTTAAAATTATTGATTTGGGGAAAGATGTTTCTACTAAAAAAATTATTCAAAAAATAAAGCAGCATTCGCCGGATATCGTCGGGCTCTCAGCTCTTATGACTACCACCATGGTTAGTATGAACCAAGTAATTAAAGCTGCTAGTCGTCAAGGTTTAAACTGTAAATTTATGGTTGGCGGAGCAGTGGTAAACAAATCCTATGCTGATTCGATAGGGGTAGACTACGCTAAAGATGGCGTTGATGCCGTACGGGTTGCCGAGAAGATAAATGAAAAAATCAAATAACAACTCTAATTTCGTCAGAGAAATTATTGATCAAGATTTAAAGAATAATAAGAATCGGGGTAGAGTTCATACTCGCTTTCCGCCAGAGCCAAACGGCTATCTCCATATCGGGCATGCTAAATCTATCTGTCTTAATTTTGGTATTGCCGGAGACTATAAGGGAAAGTGCAACTTGCGTTTCGATGATACCAACCCTGCTAAGGAAGAGTTAGAGTACGTAAAATCAATCAAAGAAGATGTTCGCTGGCTTGGCTTTAATTGGGGAAGAGGTGAGTTTTATGCTTCCGATTACTTTCCTAAGCTTTACAAATATGCCCAAGAATTGATTAAGAAGGGTGAGGCTTATGTTTGTGATTTAACTACTGAACAGATAAGGCAATATCGGGGAACCTTAACTGAAGCCGGAAAGCCCAGTCCTTATCGCGACCGTTCGGTTAAGGAGAATTTAGACTTGTTTAAGCGTATGGAGAAGGGTGAATTTGAAGATGGCTCAAGAGTTCTCCGAGCCAGGATTGACATGAATTCTCCTAACTTGAATATGCGCGATCCGACTTTATACCGGATTCGAAGAG
>CAZFML010000054.1:0-8172 GCA_964519975.1 uncultured Planctomycetia bacterium | reverse complement strand
GAAACTCTGCTTTAAATCCTTTTCTAGCCCTGGCTCATACTCCATGGTAGTAAGACCGGCTGTTGAGCCAATTACCGATAAGAAAATGATAGCTTCACTTAGGCTTTCTTTTCCTACAATCTCGGTCAACTCAGAAGTTATATTGATAATGTCGCAATTGCCCTTAGTCCTAACCTTTATCTGCTGGGTATTCATAACTCTAAACTTAGATTATCTGATCTTACTTCCTAGTTCTATTTTTTTATCACAAACAATGATACTTAAATCATCCTTAGCCTGGGCGGCAAGCAACATGCCTTCGGAAAGTATTCCCCGGATAGTTTTTGGCTCTAAGTTAACTAAAACCACTATATATCTCCCAGCCAGGTCCTCTGCAGGGTAGAACGGCTTAATCCCGGCAACTAGGGAAATGGTTTTCTGGCCAATATCCACAGTTAACCGGTAAAGCTTTTCAGCATCAGGATGCGGCTCAACCTCTAGTACCTTGCCAACCCTTAAATCAAGTTTAGAAAAATCATCAAAAGTTATCATTATTTACCTCCGTCTAGTTTAACTATAAAACACAGATTTATTATCAATTAAGGTGGTGATATTAAAGGTAGGGGGCTTGGACAACGCTATCAGCTCGCTAAAATAATATCTTTAAGAATTACCCAGAGCAGCGAGATGATAATCGCTGTAGTTACAATATAGAAATCGTTAAAATAAAAGAATTCCCTTAAAGCTTCCACCCAGCGATGTTTCTTCTCGGGAACATTGTATTTTTTCCTAATCGCCGGCTTAATTTTTATCACGTCTTCTCTCCGGAATCTTAAAAACTCTCCGGCCACCTTAAAATGCGGTATAAGGCGGGAATTCGCCAGTTCGATTATCTGTTTTTCGGAAATACCCAGAACATGGGATACTTCCCTGGTGCTGAGAAGTTTTTCTCTCATTTTAATTTAAACTTTGTGAGCTATCCAATCCTCTACTTGAGCCCGATCAAACAAAAACTTGCTTCCTTCTTTTTCTACCGGGATTTTACCTCCCTCAACCCACTCCATTATCTTTTTCTCGCCAACCGAAAGATAGTCAGAAAGCTCTTCCAGAGAAATTTTACCTTCGCTCATTCTGCATTTACCATTAAAAACTGCCCCCTGTTCAATGGTAATTTGGGGTACGTCAATGTCGCCAAAAACTTTAGCTGTAGAAGCCAGCTTTAAACTCTCGCTTGCTCTGATGTTGCCCTTAACCGTTCCGCCAATAGTTACCGCTTCACCAAAGATGTCAGCTTTTACATCTGCGCTTGAACCAATAATTAGACTTCCCTTGGTAGTTAAATTGCCATCGAACTTGCCGTTTATCCTTAAGTTTACGGGGTCAGAAAAAACTAAGCTTCCTTGCATGGCAGCGCTCACATCAAGGATCTTCTCTTCTCCTTTACGTTTACCCATGGTTACACCCCCTATTACAATATCTTTCTATATTAAGCATTTGAATCTTCAAGCTTTTTTAAAAAAGAAAGCGATAAATAAGCAATTAAGGTAACTATCAATGCTGCGCTAATATAACCACAACCTACAGCTAAGCCAATAGCCGAACTTATCCAAATACTGGCAGCGGTTGTTAAGCCCTTGATTCCTTCTCGGCTGCGGATTATTGTTCCGGCACCTAGAAATCCGATACCAGTGACAACTCCAGCGGCAATCCGCCCGGGATCAACAGAATCGCTCCCTCCGTGGAGCTCAAAGATATAAAGAGAAACCAGCATTATTAAGGCTGAGCCAGTACAAACCAGTATATGAGTACGTAGACCTGCACTTCCGCCTTTTCGTTCGCGCTCAAAACCGATTACGCTTCCTAGAACGAAGGCTATAATTAACCTTAAAAAAGTAGTAAATAAGTTCAACATCTTAGCTAGATTCAGCCTCTAAAGAAAGACTCGCCCCTATACCTCTTTTATTATACAAGTAAAACCCTAATCCTGCAACTATTGCCGCATTGTCTCCGGCATACCTCTTGGGGGAGATAAATACTCGGTAACCTTCTTTGTCTTGATCCTTTAGGCGCCTGCGTAGATAGCTGTTGGCTGCAACCCCTCCGCCGCAAACTATCGTCTTAATTTTAAGTTTATCGGCTGCCTCTCGGGTTGCCTTAATAATTGCCTCTAATACTGCGTATTGAAAAGAAGAAAGAAGTTTTTTCTTCATCTTAAAATCCATCTTCTTTTTACGATCGATTTCAATCTTTTTATACATAAGAGCTGTCTTTATGCCACTGAAGCTTAAATTAAACCCTTTCCGGCCGCAGTTAAAGTTAAAAGCTTCACTTTCTGATTGATCAAACATTTTATCAATGACCGGTCCTCCGGGGTAGCCTAAACCATAAGCTACAGCTACCTTGTCGAAAACTTCTCCGCAAGCATCATCGAGAGTGCGGCCGATAGTCTTGATTTTATCAAAATCATCAACCCGGTAAATCTCGGTATGCCCTCCAGAAACTACCAGCCCGATGAAGGGAAATTTTATTCTTTCTTGAAAATCCAGAAAAGGAGCAAAAAGATGAGCTTTGAGATGATCGACTCCAATCAAGGGTTTCTTAAGGGCTAAAGAAAGAGCCTTAGCAAAGTTAAGACCGACAACTAAGCTACCGATTAAACCCGGTCGCTGAGTCACGGCTATCAGATCGATTTTTTCTAAAGGGATTTTTGCTTTAGTCTTAGCCAGTTCAACTACCCTGTTTATGTTAACTAAGTGCGCCCGGGTAGCTATCTCCGGAACCACCCCTCCATATCTTTTATGTTCTCTTAAAGAAGAAAGGGTGATATTAGAAAGAACTCCGAAATCTTTCAAAACCGCACAAGAAGTTTCATCACAGGAAGTCTCTAGGCCCAGAGTATACATCGCTATTTTTCTAATACCAACATGCCTTTGAGAAGATCTACTGCCCTTAATACCTGATAGTCCTTTTTGTAATCGAAATCCTTCTTCTCTAGCTTCTTAAACACGTCTTCCTCGCCTTCGCCGGAGGCTTCTTCGGTTACCACAATATCCGGCTCTATGCCTTTATCATGGATAGTCTTGCCTGAAGGAGTATAATATTTTGAAGTTGTAAGACGCATTGCCGATCCATCAGAAAGAGGAATTATTGTCTGGACTGAACCCTTACCGAAAGTTGTCTCTCCTAGAAGAACTGCTCGGGAATTCTCCCGAAGGGCGGCGGCTACAATTTCGCTTCCTGAAGCACTTCCTTTATTAATCAATACCACAATCGGAATATCCAAATATTTTTTCTGAAACGGCAGAGACTTATAAGTGCTTTCGGACTTATCGCGAGATTTAGTCGAAACAATAACTTTGCCGGTTTTTAGAAATTTACTTGATATATCGATAGCTGAAGTTAGTAAACCTCCGGGGTTGTTGCGAACATCGATAATTAAAGCCTTTAAGCCCTTCTTCTGTAACTTATCTAGGGCTTTACCTAAATCTTTGGCTGTAGTCTCTCTGAATTCGGCTATCCGAACATAGCCGATAGCCTTTTCTAAAACCAAGGATCGCTTAATATCTTTTATCTTGATGACTCCTCGGGTGATGGTTATGTCTTGAAGTTTCCTGGTTTTTTCTCGCAAAATGGTTATGGTAACATCGGTTCCTGGTTTTCCCCGAAGCTTTTTAACTGCTTCATTGAGAGTAATACCCTTGGTTAACTTACCTTCTATTTTTACAATAATATCTCCGGCTTTAACTCCAGCCTGCCAAGCCGGCGTATCCTCTATCGGGGAAACTATAGTAAGAAGGCTGTCGCGTATAGTAATTTCAATTCCTAAGCCTCCAAACTGGCCCTCGGTTTCAATCAGGAGATTTTTGTAGTCTTCAGGAGTCAAAAACTGGCTATAAGAATCTAATGAAAAAAGCATCCCGCGCATCGCCCCATAGATTAAATCCTCGGGAGATTCATCCTCAACGTATTTCTTCTCGATAACTGCCAGTCCTTCGGAGAATATCTCTAGCTCTTTATAAATGTCTTCTCTTTCTTTTCCAAATGAAAACCCCATAGTATAAGAAGCTGCCACCACTGCCACAATCACTGCAGAAACAATCACTTTTTTTCTCATTGCTTTAACCTCCTTTCTAACATTTCTCTGGCTATTTTCGGGTTAGCTTTACCCTTAGTCTTCTTCATAACCTGGCCGACTAAAAACTGTATTGCCTCCGCTTTCCCCCCTAAATACTCTTCGACTGCTTGGTTGTTTTGCGAAACAACCTCTTCAATAAACTTATCCAGTTCTTTCTCATCGGAAACCTGGATCAGTTGCTCCCGGTTTATAATTTCATCGATATCCTCATCGCTGGCAATACTTAAAGAAAGAGCTTTCTTTGCAGCCAAATTATTCATCTTCCCTTGGGAAAAATATTTAACAACTTTAGCAAAATTAGCCGGTGATATTTTTACCGCTGGAAACCCCCCCTCTAAACTATTTACCTGCTCTAAAAACGGTCCGATAAGCCAATTTGAAATCTCTTTTACTTTGGGATATATTTTTACTGTGGCTTCAAAGAATTCTGCTAACTTGGGGTGGTCGATTAATATATTGGCCTCCATCGTCGTGAGGAGAGAGTAATCCTTGCTAAACCTTTTTCTTTTAGCTGCCGGCAACTCGCCAACAGCTGCTTGCTGACTTTTAAGTATATCAGCAGATACTGAAAAATCCAATAGATCCGGTTCAGGAAAATAACGATAATCATGGGCCCTCTCTTTGCTGCGCATAGTTATAGTTTTTAGCTTATCTTCATCCCAGAGCCGGGTTTCCTGAACGATTTGTTTATCTTGGTTTAAAAGTTCATACTGTCTCTCGGCTTCATATTCTAAGGCTGCTCTGATCCCTTTAAAGGTATTCATATTTTTAAGTTCTACTTTCGTTCCTAATTGGCCTCCTTTCCCTAAAGAAATATTAGCATCACAGCGAAGCGATCCTTTTTCCATATCGCAATCAGAAACTCCAATATACTCTAAGAGTAATTTTAGGTCAGTTAAATACTCGAAAGCTTCCTGGGGGCTTTTGATTTCCGGCTCAGAAACTATCTCCATTAATGGCGTGCCAGTACGATTAAAATCTATAAGAGAGTAATTTTGTTTATGGATGAGTTTACCGGCATCTTCCTCTAGGTGTAAGCGATTAATTCCAATTCTCTCACCAGTGGTAATCTCTAAAAATCCGGCTTCACCAAGTGGCTTCTTGTATTGAGAAATCTGATAGTTTTTGGGCAAATCGGGATAAAAATAGTTCTTACGTTCAAAATATATGTTTTGGTTAATTTTGCATTTTAAAGCTAAAGCTGTTCGTACTGCCAGTTCTAACGCTCTCTTGTTAAATACCGGTAAAACTCCGGGATAGCCACAGCAAACCGGACAGATATTACTGTTAGCTTTGCTCTCAAACTCAGTAGAACAACTGCAGAATATTTTTGAATCTGTCTTAAGTTGAACGTGGACTTCTAGGCCGATTATAACTTTAAAACTACGCATGTTCTTTCATCTAATCTAATTCCCGATTATAAATATGTTGGTATCTTTTTATGAAAATCAGAAGATCCTTCAAAGGCCGAACCGAGCTTAATTAATATTTCCTCATCAAAAGCTTTGCCAATAAGCTGAGCTCCTATAGGTAAATTATCTTTATTAAAACCACAAGGGAAAGATACTGCCGGTATTCCGGCCAGATTCGCCGGTATAGTATAAACATCAGATAAGTACATACTCAAAGGGTCGTTTGCTTTTTCTCCGAGCTTAAAAGCAACCGTCGGAGAAGTAGGTGTAAGAATAGCATCTACTTCCTTAAAAGCTTGTTCAAAATCATCTTTGATTAACTTTCGCACTTTTAAAGCTTTAAGGTAATAAGCGTCGTAGTACCCACTAGAAAGGCTGTGAGTGCCAAGAAGAATTCTTCTTTTGGCTTCCGAACCAAATCCCTCCTCCCTACTCTTAGTGTAAAGATCAACTAATTTAGCAGCAGTTTTACATAAGCCATACTTTATGCCATCAAAGCGCTGCAAGTTAGAACTAGCCTCAGAAGATGCAATAATGTAGTAAGTGGCAACTGCATAGTCAGTGTGGGGTAAGCTAATTTCCTTAAAGCTTACTCCTTCTCTTTCTAAAGCGGCTACTACTCCCTCCACTGCTTCTCTTACTTTTTGATCTAATCCCTGGCCAAAATATTGCTTAGGTAGACCAACTTTTATATTCTTAACACTGGCGTTAAGGCTTTTTCGGAAATCAGGTGTTTTTAAAGCTGCTGATGTAGAATCTTTAGAATCATGTCCAGAAATTATATTAAGTAACTCGGCAGAATCAGAAAAGTTAGTGGTTAAGGGTCCGATTTGATCGAGACTTGAGCCAAAAGCAATCAATCCGTAACGGGAAACCCGGCCATAAGTTGGCTTAAAACCTACTACCCCACAGAAAGCCGCTGGTTGGCGAATTGAACCGCCGGTATCTGAACCTAGAGCAAAAGGAACTAACCTGGCAGCAACCGCTGCTGCTGACCCACCGCTTGAGCCACCAGGAACTCTTTCTTTATCCCAAGGATTCTTAGTTGGCCCATAACAAGAGTTTTCAGTAGATGAGCCAAAGGCAAACTCATCAAGGTTAGTGGTGCCAACTATAACCAAACCAGCCGCTTTCAATTTCTCGATGACCGTGGCATCGTAGACGGATTTATGTTGGGCTAAAATCTTGGAAGCGCAGGTTATGGTTTTACCCTTTATACAGATATTATCTTTAATCGCAATCGAGGCCCCGGCTAGATTTGAGCTTCCCTTTCCTTTAATCGGCTGCTCAAAAACTTCAACAAAACTATTTAGGGGCTGATCTAATTTTCGTAGTTTCTGCATTTTTATTCGATTACTTTAGGAATCTTAAAATAACCATCTTCTTGGGTCGGAGAATTTTCGAGAATACTCTGGCAATATTCTGAAGGCTAAACTTTATCTTCGCGTAAAACATCTTTGGATTCATGTAAGTTCCTCAAAGGTGAAACTTTATCGGTGTCCAGCTCTTTTAACTTATCAATATAGTCAAGAATTTTAGAAAGCTGCTTACCAAGAGAGCTCTTTTCTTCTTCGCTGAGATTAATTCTGGCTAACTGGGCTACGTATTCAACGGTTTTTTTATCTACCATGATTAATCCTCTTTAAGAAGGTTTAAACTTGCCGCGGAAAAGGGTAAGCTCTAAAAAGGTCTGAAGACGCCTTGAGCGGCTGGGATGACGCAACTTCTTTAGGGCTTTTGCTTCAATCTGGCGGATGCGCTCCCGGGTAACTCTAAATATAGTTCCCACCTCTTCAAGGGTTTTTGGGCTTCCGTCTTCTAAACCAAACCTTAAAGTAAGGATATTCTTTTCCCGGTCAGTTAAGCTTTCCATTGCCTGCTCTAGCTCTTCCTTGAGCATAGAAAAAACAGTAGCGTTAGCCGGGGAGACGGCTTTTTTGTCTTCAATAAAATCCCCGAAAGAAGTATCGCCGTCATCACCAATTGGGGTATGTATTGATATCGGCTGCTGGGAAACCTTAATAATATCTTTTATTTTAGAAACCGGCAACTTTAGCTCCTTTGATAACTCATCAGGAGTAGGCTCTCTTCCCTTCTCCTGTATAAATAGCCGTGATATACGTATGATTTTATTAATCGTTTCGGTCATGTGTACTGGAATTCTGATAGTCCGGGCTTGATCAGCAATAGCCCGAGTTATGGCCTGACGTATCCACCAAGTAGCATAAGTAGAAAATTTATATCCGCGTTTATATTCGAACTTCTCTACGGCCTTAATCAGACCAATATTTCCTTCTTGAATTAAATCCAAAAAGGAAAGCCCGCGATTTACGTACTTCTTAGCAATGCTTACTACTAGCCGCAAATTCGCCTCAACCAAAGTTCTTTTTGCCTGATTATAAAGCTTGGTTTTCTCATTTATCGCCCGCATCCGATCTTTAAGCTGGCTTTCAGGAAAACCTAAGCGCCTCAATAACTTTCCCTTCTTAAGAGCAAGACTGCGGCGTTGGGTGGCTTTTCTTTTGCTTCGGCCTTTAGCTTTTTCGATTTTCTTTTTTAACTTATCAACCTCTCTAGCAAAGCTTTTGGTCCTGGCGATGATTTGCTCGATAATACCAATAGTAAAATTAAAATCTTTTAATATTT
>CAZFML010000053.1:0-8360 GCA_964519975.1 uncultured Planctomycetia bacterium | reverse complement strand
AATCATCCTGAATAGATCATTAGCCTCTGAAAAAGACCAGTAGGAACTGTTAGCTGAATTTGGCCCGGCAACGATATAGCCCTTCTTCCCGGCTGACTCGATGAAACGCTCAACCATGGAGTTGCCGCGGCCGGTTGAAGGGTGTAAAGCAATAATTAACGGCCAGTTGCGTGAAGGATTATAAGAAGATGGGATATAGAGATAGTATTTAAAGTCTTTGACCTCTTTTGAAATCAGTTCGGCTTGAGCTGAGCTTGAACTGCTAAGAAAAAGACCAAGGATAAGAACTGATTTAAAAAAAATATTGCTTAAATTCACTTTATTTTTTTGGCTCGGAACAGAAACGGTAACCTACGCCGTGGACAGTGGTAATATATTTAGGATCGGAAGGATCATCTTCAATTTTCTGACGTAATTTAGCAATATGTTGATCAAGGGTTCGAGTGGTACCCTCGTATTGCATACCCCAGACCGCATTAAGAATGGTAAACCGCTCTAAAACCTCTCGGTCATGCTCTAAAAATAAACGTAATAAGTCTATCTCCCGGGGAATAACCGAAAACTGCTTTTTCTTTTTGCGCCCCTTTAACAGTTTAGGATCAATTTCAATATCCGAAAAAACGATCGGACTATTATCTTTTTTTATCTTTATCTGTCGATCGCCTCGGCGCAAGGCCGCTCGGATACGGGCCAAAAGCTCTTTAACTCCAAAAGGCTTAACAATATAGTCATCAGCTCCGATCTCAAGACCAACCACTTTATCAATTTCCTGACCCTTAGCCGTAAGCATCAGTATAGGAATATTTTGATCTTGTTTACGGATCTCTCTACAAACATCATAACCGCTTTTTTCGGGAATCATAATATCCAGCAATATTAAATCCGGTTTTTCTGAACTGTATAAGCTCAAAGCCTCCTGACCATCACGGGCTGAACTAGCTAAATACCCCTCGGCGCTAAGTAAATCCATAAGCCCGGTCAAAATCGACGGTTCATCCTCTACAACCAGTATTTTTTTCTTCATCTCAGGCTCCTAATAGTGGTAGCTTAATCTTAAAAATACTTCCCTGGCCTTGACGCGGTTCGTAAACTATATCACCGCCGTGGTCTTTGGCAATTCTTTTGGCGATGGTAAGCCCCAGGCCGGTTCCTTTTGCCCGGGAAGTCAATGAATCGTCAACCCGGTAAAATTCTTTAAAAATATTTTTGCTTTCACTGCCGGAAATTCCTTTTCCTCTATCTTTGAGGCTAACAAATACATCGGTGTCGTTACGGTCAATTATTAAGTCAATCCGTTTTAAATCGACGGAATATTTTTCAGCGTTAGAAAAAAGATTAAGCAAAGCTTGCTTTATAGCTTCGCTGTCGGCTTTAACCGGTATCTGGTTGGCTGAACTTGAAAAGTTCAAGACAAAACCTTTATTTTCAAGGTCCAGACGCTGATTATCGACTAACTCCCGGCAAAGCGCAACAATATTAATCTGTTCAAAAGAATATTGTTTCTGGCCCTGCTCCATACGCGAGAAATCAAGAACATTGTTAATAATCCGGGTAAGCCTGCCGGTCTCAGAAACCATTAAATCGAGATACTTTTTCTTCTTTTCCTCATCGGGCTGACGGCGCTCCTTAAGCATCTCGGCAAACATCCGGATGGAAGTTAAAGGAGTTTTTAACTCATGTGATACATTAGCTACAAAAGTAGTTTTCTGTCGGGCTAAAGCCATCTCAGCATGCAAAGACTTAAGCACCAGGGTTCCTCCGCTAACAATCGAGACAAAAAGAATAAGTATCAACACCCACATAATCAGAGTTACTATTCCGGCTTTAGTCGAAACTAAATCCGGACTGCTTAAGTAGGCAGCAACTTCCCAATGAGGAAGGGTGGCGCTGATTTCCCGGGCCACAAAAGGCAGACGCCATTCTTGAGAGCTCTTCTCAACCGGCATAATTAAGGGCTTTCCGTTCTCATCTAAAACCGTAAGCACTCTGGCCGGGGAATAAAGATTAGGCAGCACCCCTAGAACTCTATCCTTTAAGACTTGCTGATTGATTACACATCCGGCTATCCGGTTGTCGGCAAGTTTACTCCAGAAAAGAAACCATAATTGATCTTCAATAAAACGCGGGATTACCCCTGAATGTTTACCGCTGATAATCTGACTAAAAGTTTGCGGTTCGGATATAAAAATCGACTGCTGCTTATCCAGCCTGCTAGTGTCTTTTTCTTTAGGGACACTTTTGCCTGCGAATTGTACCTTACGAAAAGCAATCTGTTTGCCGCTTTCCTTGGCCTGATCATAGACCTTTTTTCTAACTGGTTCTGACTGCTCAAAAATCACCTGGGAGATCTGATCATCCGAAGACAACCTTTGAGCGGAAGATCGTCCCAGAGAAGAAGTAAACTCTGAACTGACTTGCCGGGCTTGATCAACTAAAGACCGGCTGTATTTTTTAGGAGGGAGTTTCTCGGTTTCTTCTAGAATCTCCTGCTGATAGGCAACGGCAATGTTCTCGTATACCGGAATAGATACCTGATCCTTAAAAAACTTCCAACTAGAATCAAGAAACAACTCCTCTTGCCGGCTAAGCTCTTCCTTGCTAACTGGATAAATGATTTCGCCACTAGGGGCCAATAAAAAAGGTGTCTTTACTAAAGAAGACTTTTTCTTCCACTGCTTAAATGATTCCTGAAAGTTAACCTTATAATAAGTAGAGCTTAAGCTATCGCTTAGCTCCTCTCGAATATCTTTTAATTCGCTCTGGATTAAAGAAGCGGCGTGGATAACCTCGCTAAGCAGAGTCTCCTCCATCCGCTTCTCGATATAGGCTTCTTCGCGGCTTAAAGAACGTACAGCGATAACACTTAAAATGGTGCTGGGAATTACTACCGCCACCACAAAAAGAATTCCTAAATGGGGAGTTAACTTAAAAATCTTCATTGTCTATCAATCAGCAGGGACAAAGCAGCTAAAACTACCTTGCCCCGTGCTATCTTTAAAAATTAATAATTCATACCTTTAGAGCTGTAAGTCTGTTGATACATTTGAGATTGAGAATCGCTCATTATCTGCTTACGTTGGCCTTTGGAAAATCGTTTATTGGTGTTTACCTCTTTGGCCAGTTTATCACAGTTAGCTGCTTCTTCCTGTAGTTGGCTATCATTATCGCACTGTTTAGAGCTTTTTTCAAGCTCAAGGCTGCTGTCTTTAAGGAGCTTACCGGCCAAATCATATTTGCCCTGCTCAGCTAACTTAATTGCTTTACGTTTGATCTCTGAAGCCTTAGTCAAACTGACTTCCTTAATAATGCTTTTATTTTTGGCTGTTTGAATCAGCTGTTTATTTCGACTCCAGGTTAAACTAACTATTTTCTCCTGTCGTTGGGTACGCTTACTAAAGGGATCGAAATATTCAACCCTGACCCTAGCAATTTTAGCAACCTTTTCTGAATTTTTAGGAGCAATCGCTAACTCAAAGAGGGCATACTTTTCATTTGCGCCATATAAAGTTCCGATCTCAACTGTCATTTGTTTAGCAGCCGTATCTCCTTTTCGACCAATAATTGTTATTGGATCTACTCCTTCAAAACAGTCGAGATGAATCTTTACATTCTTGGCCACTGTGGTCATTGCTTCACCAATCTCCTCAGCAAATATCTCCGGAAGTTCCTTGCTGTTATAAGCAAAGTAAGCATTACCACCGCCTTCTTGAGCCAAAGCAGTCATTAAATCTTCATTGTAGTCTAAGCCAACGCCAATGGTAGTAACGCTTATCCCCTCCTTTTGCAGCGAAAATCCCAATTCAGCTAATTCTTCGGTTGACTGCGGCCCTACATTTGCCAAACCATCGGAAAGAAGAATTATCCGATTAAGATGCTCCCCTGAAAGATAGTTACCTATTTCTGCGGCTCCAAGAGTAACTCCTCCGTAGAGAGCTGTGGAACCATCAGCTCTTATTGAGCTGATTAACTCAATAGCCGTATCTTTATTTTTAAGCGGCTGAGCCGGAAAAATCACCCTTGGGGCTGAATCGTAGACAATAACCGATAGGATGTCGTTACGGTTTAAGCGTTGGACAATCTCGATTGCGCCCTGTTTGGCGTTTTCGATCTTCTGACCACTAGCCATTGAACCGGACTTATCAAGAACAATAGCAATGTTCATCGGCAGGCGTTTCTTTTCTAGATCTAAAGAATCAGCTGAAACTCCAACCTTAACTACTATCTTCTCTTCGCTGTCAGCTAATACTACCGACTTGTCTAAACCAGCAGAAACTTTTACCGGCGACTTATGAGCGGCCTCCACATTGGGCAGTCCGCACAAGATCGTTACCAGAAAAATTGGAATTAACCTTTTCATGGAAAACCTCCTTTTTAACAATGAACCGTTTTAATCTAACGTCTCATAACCGGTATTCGCCGCTCGCTATCCTCAGAAGACCAAGGACCGATAGTTGCAGCTTCTTGAACGAATCCGGCTAAATGGACTAGGCTGCTGCCATAAACCAAAGCATTAACATTTAGCTCCTGATCTAGGCTTGAAAATTCTCTTCCCAGATCAATGGCTGGCTTTGCGCGATAATGCTTATCGTGAAGTTGGCGTAAAAAATAGACCGCATCATCCTGGGTTATCCGGCCAAATTTGGAACTGGTAATTGCCGACAAAGCCGAAGATTTTAAAATTTTCGGCCATAATTTTTTAAACAAGTAGGATTTTCCGAAAATGTCTACACTTACAATCTGGCCGCCTACGGCTACAACCACGCCAACAGTATCATCATGCATCTTAGGGATATCCTTAAAGTGACGCTCAAAATATTTAATTTTCTTTGTCACCTGGGGCTGATCATAGACTGCTTGGTAGGCTTGAGTCGACGACGAAACTCCGGCTTTCTCATTCTGTTCGAAAACTCGACCCCAGATACTTGATTGAGAATCAGGACTGGCTTTCTGGGCAAATGAACGCAGAGAGAAAGTACCTAAATTTCTCTTGCTGTAGAATTTAGCCGATTCATGTCTCCAACGTCCCTGCTCAACACAATAGACTGGCACTAGAATATTTTTACCCCGCGGTCTAACCAGTACATCTCTGGCAACTATCCGGTCTTGTTTACAGCCGGTAAGGATTTCACCACCCATAATATAGATATAGCGGTCAGAGTTGTTAGTTAAACTCACCTGGGGCACACGACCGCCTTGGAGCTCAGTAACTTCTAGCCAGCCCCTATTGAAAGCCTGATCAGCAGTAGTATAGCGACTCTTATCTACGGCCCTACCACTAGTGTAAATAGGAATTATGGTTAAACCTTGATGATAAACCGGCTCTCCGACTTCCAAAGTCTCAATAAACCCCTTAATTACGGTCTGTCTCTGGGCAAATACCAAAGTTGATTGGCTAGTTAAAGCCATTAGCAAAGCTAAAAAGATGTACACTGCTTTCTTCATCTTAAACCTCCTTTTTAAATCGTTAAACCTAACCTCTCCCCTTCTTGGGAACTGAAAAAATAATGTTTCCGGCCGTAGGACCATTCCATTAGATAGTGGTAAGTTGCCGCCCCTTTTGAGCTTCTGTTAACACCGTTTAGATAGCCGACGCAAACAGCTGCATAAAGAATGGATCCTACGGCATAATAAAGCGCTGCGACCAGTATCACCCCCTTTATTAGTTTCGATAGCCTGATGGGAAATTTCTTAATCATTGTCTCTTTAGCCTCCACTACTGATATAGCACGGATTGCGAAATCAGTTGTCATTAGGCTGTAAAGAGAATGTAAAAAGAATGTAAAGGGGGTATTTTCTAGAGAGGGATAGCGACTGACATTAGTGGTCTAATTAACAAAAAGTAGGTCTAGAGAAGAAAAATCTTAATTTAGCTAAAAACAAGCTCTATTTGGCAACTTTATACACCCGATCATTTTCATGAACCGGCTGAGGCACTCTTATGCCAACCTCTAAGCCTTTTTTAGCCGAAGATATATCCTTGTGATTATACTGCATTGAGCTAACAACTTGAGTAAAATCATCATGGGCGCCTTTTATGTGAATTTTATCGCCTAGACGCAGAGGCTTTTTTAGCTTAATAATCCCTACCGAGATTTTACCAAAATGATGCGTGATGACTCCGATTTGTTCTTCTTTGATCTTCTTGGCGGCTGTCTTTTTAGTGGCTTTAGCTAAAGGTCTCTTCTTAAGCTTTCTAACCGGCTTCTTTTTTATTTTCTTAGTTGTTTTCTTCTTGCTAGTTGTTCTGCTCTTTTTCTTAGCAGCCCTTTTTGACTTCACTAATTTCTTCAAAAGCTTACCCAATGGCATAGAGCACCTCCTCCTTTAGGATAAAATCTCTCCCTAATTATCTTCCAGCTCTTTAACTGTCTCCTCAACCAGCTCGTCGATTAGCTCTTTAACCGGTACAATCTTTTTTAGTCCTGAAACATTACTTCCCGAAAACACAACCGCGTTATCTAGGTCGCCGACTGAGGCATTACATAAAGCTTTGGCTATACAGTAGGGCACTGTCGAGGGATCACAAGTTATTAGACATTTATAAGGACAACTAACTGGTTGTTTCTCTCCACGCATCATTTTTTCAATAAATGCGGTTTTTATCGCTCTTCCTGGTAAACCCACCGGACTCTTTATGATAATTGTACCATCACCTTCAGTTTCAATATAAAGCTGTTTAAACTCCTCAGCCACTGAACATTCTTCGGTCACAACAAAGCGAGTCGCTATTTGTACCCCGCTTGCACCCAATTTAAGAAATTTAGCGATATCTTTTCCGTCAAATATGCCTCCGGCGGCGATAACCGGTATCGACAGACCTGACTCTTCTTCATATTCTTTAACTACTTTCAAGACATCGACCACTAAACCTTCTAAACTGACTCCCGATTTTTCAGATAGATCTTCGAACTTAAATCCTAAATGCCCACCGGCCAATGGACCTTCGACCACAATCGCATCGGGAAAACGGCCGTAGCGTTTATTCCAAGTTTTAATTATAATATTAGCGGCCTTGGCTGATGAAACAATCGGAATTAACTTAATTGATGAACCCTTGGTGAATTCTGGCAACTTTAAAGGCAGTCCAGCTCCGGAAACAATAAAATCTGCCTTTTCCTCTACAGAAACCCTTACTAACTCCTGGTAGTTAGTTAAAGCTACCATTATGTTTACCCCAACAACGCCGGAACTTAGCTCTTTGGCCTTACGGATTTCGCTTCTTAAGGCTTCTCTTGAGGCATTTAAATAATCGGTTTCGTTTTCGGGAGTGCCAAAAGCAAGCCCAACACTAGCAATGGTTCCTGCTGCTCCGCAGTTAGCAACTGCAGCGGCTAAAGAAGCTATGGACACCCTAACTCCCATTGCGCCTTGAATAATCGGTATCTCGATCTTTGAATCTCCAATTAAGAGTGGTTTTAGTTTGTTAGGCATATTTTAGTTTATCTTTTTAGTGAAAAAACTGGGATCCCTATATATCGAAAAGTCAGAACCCATTTTAAAGAAAAATATGAATAAGGTCCACTATTATTTTTAACCAGTATCATCAAGCTATCTAGGAATGATGATTCAGGTCTACAGCCACTCAAAAAAAATCTCAGCTTTTTTTATTTTGTTTTGAAATGGCTCTTTAAAGCTTCATTTACTGCACTAAGTAATTTTGCAGAATCGCTACCCTTAACTATATAACAAAATGCTCCTTTTCCTGTTTCGGCCAGCATAGGATCCAACTTTTTTCTTCCCGAAATCATAATGACTGGAAGCTTGGCCGTTGAAGGTTTTTTTCTCAACTCTTTATAAAGTTCGTATGCCTTTGTTTTCGGCAGCATAACATCCAAAACAACAAGATCGGGCTTCTTTTCTTTTATCTTGTCCATAGTTTCTTCGACGGTAATGGCCTCCAGAACCCTATAGCCGTCTATCTTAAGCATATCAACTACAGCAGTGCGCATCTTCAGATCGTCGTCAACCACCAAGATTTTTTTTTCTTTTTCATAATCATCTTTGATTATCGAGAGAAATACCTCCACTAATTCCGGGTCAAAATGGGTCCCAGAGTTTTTCTTGATAATTTTTAAAGCCTCTTTTTTATCAAGCGCATTTCTGTATGGCCGCTTGGATACCAGGGCTTGATATACGTCGGCTACAGCGATTATCCGGGCACCTATAGGTATTTCCTTTCCTTTCAATCCAAGAGGGTATCCTAATCCATCAAATCTCTCGTGATGATAGAGAATCATGGGAAGGGTTTCTTGCAAAAAATGCAGGGGTCTTACGATTTCCGCGCCTGTTTGCGCATGCTTTTTCATTATCTCAAACTCTTTCTTGCTAAGCGCTCGCTTCTTTCTTAGTATATTATCCGG
>CAZFML010000052.1:0-8382 GCA_964519975.1 uncultured Planctomycetia bacterium | reverse complement strand
TAGTATAAGAGCATCAATCTTAAGAACTAAGTTAGGAGGATAGAAATGTTTAATCGCTTTACTGAGAGAGCAAGAAAAGTTTTGGTTTTAGCAAAAGAAGAAGCCCGCCGTTTTAATCACGATTATATCGGTACTGAGCATATACTTTTGGGTTTAATCCGCGATGGCGAAGGAGTAGCCTGTGCGGTCCTGCAAAACCTAGGTATAGACTTAGAGCGTCTGCGTATTGAGATTGAGAAACTAGTTTCAGCCGGAAGTGTAGCTTCGGTCTTAGGTGATATACCTTTTACTCCTCGGGCTAAAAAAGCCTTAGAGCTTGCTGCTGAAGAGGCGCGAAATTTAAGTCACAACTATATCGGTACTGAGCACATACTTTTAGGTTTACTTAGGGAAGAAGAGGGTATTGCCTCGCAAGTTTTGTTTTCTTTAGGCGTAGATCTTAAAAGAATAAAAAATGAAGTTACAGCTCTTTTAGGCGGCGGTACAAGTCAAGGCCAAGATGCGCCCAGTCAAACTTCATCAAAAACTCCAGCTTTGGATTCTTTCGGTAGGGATTTAACCAAATTAACCCGAGACGGAAAACTTGATCCGGTTATCGGAAGAAAAGTTGAGATTGAAAGGGTTATTCAGGTTTTATCGCGCCGGACAAAAAACAACCCGGTACTTTTAGGCGAAGCCGGGGTGGGAAAAACTGCTATCGTCGAAGGTTTAGCTCAGAACATTATCAAAGCTGATGTGCCGGAAGTCTTGCGTGAGAAAAGAATAGTAGTTTTAGATTTAGCTTTAATGATTGCCGGAACAAAATACCGCGGTCAGTTCGAAGAGAGAATAAAAGCGGTAATGGAGGAGATAAAACGCTCCAAGGACGTAATCATTTTTATCGATGAGCTTCACACTTTAGTCGGAGCCGGCGCTGCTGAAGGGGCGATTGATGCTTCTAATATTTTAAAGCCAGCTTTATCACGTGGTGATATTCAGTGTATCGGAGCAACCACCCTTGATGAGTACCGAAAGCATATCGAAAAAGACTCAGCTCTTGAGCGACGGTTTCAACCGATATATGTTGAGCCGAACACAGTTGAGGAAACAGTTCAGATTTTAGCGGGCTTACGCGATAAATACGAAGCCCATCACCGGGTAAAGTTTACTGACCAGGCTCTCCAGGCAGCATCAAAACTATCGGATAGGTATGTTTCAGGAAGATTCCTGCCTGATAAGGCTATAGATTTAATCGATGAGTCCGGAGCCCGTTCAAGACTTAGCGTGCTTACAGCTCCTTCAGAAATAAAGGAGCTTGAGGAGAAGATTTCAAATATCATTACCGAAAAGGAAGCTTTAATTAAACAGCAGGATTTTGAAAAAGCTGCTCGTCTGCGTGATGAGGAAAAAAGTTTAAGGCTTAAATTAGAAGGTTTAAGAAGAGAGTGGAGTAAAAAACGCGATCAGATTACGCCTGAAGTTGGCTACGAAGAGATTGCCCGGTTGGTAGCTAGTATTACTGGTGTACCGATATATCGTCTAGAAGAGAAAGAGTCAGAGAAGCTGTTAAAAATAGAAGAGGATTTAGCGCAAAGAGTAGCCGGCCAGAGTGAGGCTATTGACGCCATTGCTCGTTCAGTAAGAAGAGCTAGAGCTGGGATCAAAGAGCCGCGCCGGCCAATAGGTTCATTTCTGTTTATGGGACCTACTGGCGTGGGCAAGACCTTGCTGGCTAGGGCATTGGCTGAGCATATGTTTGGCAATGAGGAGGCTTTGATTCAGCTGGATATGAGTGAATATATGGAGAAATTTAATGTTTCTCGTCTAATTGGTGCGCCGCCGGGTTATGTTGGTTATGAAGAAGGCGGTCAGCTCACTGAGCGGGTTAGACGTCGGCCTTATTCAGTCGTACTTTTAGACGAAATTGAGAAGGCTCATCCTGATGTTTTTAATATCCTGCTTCAAATTTTAGAGGAAGGAAGGCTTACTGACAGTTATGGGCGCAGGGTTGATTTCCGCAATACTATTTTGATTATGACTTCCAACGTCGGAGCAGAAATTATCAGAAAAAGAGGTTCCTTAGGTTTTAAAACAGTTAGCGAAGGTATAAGCTATGAGGAGATGAAGTCTCTTTTGCTTGAGGAGGTAAAGAAGACCTTTAAGCCGGAATTTCTAAACCGGCTTGACGAAACTATTGTGTTTAGACCCTTGGATAAGAAAGACTTGGCAAAGATAGTTGAGATTGAGATGTCCTATGTCAACAAACGTCTAGTTGAGCAGGGTTTTGAGGTAACCTTAACCCCGAAAGCAAAAACCTTTTTTATTGAAGAAGGATTTGACCCGGTTTTTGGAGCCAGGCCTTTAAAAAGAGTTATCCAGAGATTTTTGGAAGATCCTTTAGCCGAGGATATCATTAGAGGAAGATTTGTCCAGAAGTCAAAGAAAAAGTCGGGAGAAGAAGTGACAAAGATAAAAGTAGTTCAGAAAAAGGGGGTTTTAGTATTTGAATGAGAATTCGTTTTCTTGCCCTTCTTCCTTTCGTTATCGCCAGCTTCGCTTTTCCTGCTTTTTCATTCTCAAGCAATTACATTGAATTTAATTTAACCGATAAAGAGATAAAGTTAGTAGATTTTAAGCTCGGGGGTTACTCCTTAAGCGGGGATTTCTCGGTCGAAGCCTTTAAGGATCAGGGTTCTTTGATATATGAGGTAGAGGGACGGGATATTATTTTAAGCTTACCCCAAGAAGAAGGAAAATTAAATTCTAATAGCAGAATAATCCCCTGGTTTAGCCTAAAGACAGTAAAGCGCGGCAAGATGATTTTTATTGAGCATTTTTCTATACCCCAAGGCTCGATTAAAGGCAACCTTAATTTAAGCGATTTTAAATTTTCTCTGGATATTAACGGAGAGTGGGATGCTGATACTAAAAATTTACAAGGACCTTTGAAGATTTTTGCCAAAGCCTGGGGCAGTATCAATAACTTCTCACTCAGTGGTTATTTAACTATGGATGATGGCATATATAAAGACAGAAACCTTTCGCACATGCGTTTAGATTTTTTAGGTAAACCGCCGCTTCTTAATATCACTGATTCGGAGTTTATCCTAAAGACTGGTACAGTAGCAGCTATCGCCGGAGATAAAGTATTAGATCTGCGTGATTTTGCTAACTTTAGTGTGGGAAAGGACCTTAAGGTTCGCAAAGTTTTTATTGATGAATGGCAGCTTTTCTCGGAAGGCCAAGAAGGATTAGGTTTAAAGAAAAGCCTAGATGGAAATATAGATGTTTCTCTGGAGGCCGGTCAAGAAGACTCATCCGGCCCGCAGACCCAACTGCGTTACAACATTAAGGATGATAAGTTCTTAAAAGTTAAGATGCAAGAGAACAGCACCCTTATTGGCCTTGAGAAGCGAAAGGACTTTTAATGAAGTTATTTAGTGCAGTCGGCCAGCTTTTCCATTACCTGGGTAGCTTAGGCTGTTTTGCGAAAGACACAGTTGGCTGGTTGATTACTAAAAAGCGGAGTTTAAAAGCGATTGTCCGGGAAATAATTTTTATCGGCATAGACAGCTTACCCTTGGTTTCGCTTATTTCCTTTTTTATCGGAATAATTATTGCTTTTCAGACCGCTTATCAGCTGAGGGCATTTCGTTCCGAGATTCAGTTAGCTACCTTAGTTGCTCTTTCAATGGTTAGAGAGTTAGGTCCGGTAATTGGAGCTTTGATTGTTGCTGCCCGAAGTGGCGCTTCGATTACCGCTGGTATTGGTTCAATGAAGATAAGCGAACAGGTTGACGCCTTAGAAACCTTTGCCGTAGATCCGATAGATTATCTGGTGGTTCCCAAGTTTTTAGCTCTTTTTATTTGTATGCCGATTTTGATTATTTATGCTGATTTTTTGGGAATTCTCGGCGGCTATGTTGTCGGAACAACCAAGTTTGGGATTAATTTCGGACTGTATTTTCGGATGACTTTTCAGGCTCTTTGCGGTAAGGATATTTTAAGCGGGTTTGTAAAAAGTATTACCTTTGGCAGTATAATTGCTTTTGTTTCCTGTTACGAGGGTTTTCGTCCCTTTTCTTCGATTGATGTTTCACGTTCGGTTACTCATTCGGTAGTACGCTCGTTTATTCTGATTATTGTTTTTGACTGTATTTTAACAGCACTTTTTTACTTTACCGGCGTATGATAAAGATAAAAGAAGTATATCGTTCCTTTGCTGATAATCAAGTTTTAAAGGGAATTAACTTTACAGTTAATGAAGGGGAGACTTTCTTGCTCATTGGCCGTAGCGGTGCCGGTAAAACTGTTTTACTTAAGAATATAATTGGTTTGCTTCGTCCGGATTGCGGAACAATACAAATCGACGGTACTGAGATCACTCAGTTAAGTAAAGAAAAGCTAGAGGAAGTGAGGCTAAAGTTTGGCTTGGTTTTTCAGGGCAGTGCCTTGTTTGATTTTTTAACCATTGAGGAAAACGTAGGTTTTTTCCTTTATCAGCATACTAAGTTAACTAAGCAGGAAATAAGAAAAAAGGTTACCGAGACTCTAGCTTTGGTAGGTTTAAAGGGAATAGAGGATTCTTTCCCTTATGAGTTAAGCGGCGGGATGAAAAAAAGAGTGGCTATAGCCAGGGCAATTATTTATGACCCGAAGATTGTAATTTACGATGAACCAACAACCGGAATTGACCCGATTGCCGTAGATAAAATTGTCTCTTTAATCGAAGACCTGCATAGCCGTTTAGGGATTACCTCGGTAGTTGTAACTCATGATTTAGAAGTCGGACTGCGTCTGGCTGACCGCCTGGCTTTTCTTTTGGGCGGTAAAATAATTTTTGAGGGTGACAAGGAAGATCTTGAAAAAAGTAAAGATAGCCGTCTTATTCAGTTTTTAAAAGGGTCTTCCGGAGGCCCTATACAGGAAATGGAGGTATAATATGACTATAAAAAACTTGTGGGATAGGAAAAAGAGCGGCGTCTATGTAAAGGTTGGGGGGTTTTTCTTAGGAGCACTGGTTTTATTGTTTATTACCTTGATTTCCTTAAAAGAGATTAATGTCTTTAAGGGGACCTACCTGATAACCGTTACCTTTGATTTTGCTGAAGGATTGGCTAACGCTTCGCCAGTACGCTTTTGCGGAGTTGATGTTGGTGAAGTAAAGAGTGTAGCTGTTAAGGAGGTAAGGGACAAGCCGCTGGTTTTTGTCTACGCTAAAATACAAAACGGGGTAAACATCCCTAAAGACTCCTATTTTTTCGTAAATAGCTTAAGTCTTTTCGGCGAGAAGTACTTAGAGATCGATCCGCCGGAAAAGGTTACCTCTTATATAAAACCGGGAGATATCGTTGAAGGAATCTCTCCGGTACCGCTTTTTGACATTTTTGCCAGCGCTTCTAAAACCATGGCTGAGGTAAGAGATTTTTTAAGAGAAGGCGAAATAAAAAGATCAGTTGAGAATATAGTTAATAACTTTGAAGATATTAGCCTGGAGATTAAGGGATTGGTTAAAGATATGAAAAACAAGCAGGGAACTATCGGGCGCCTGCTTTATGATGAATCACTTTATCAGACAACTGAAGAGTTTATTAGTGATTTAAAAGCCCACCCCTGGAAGTTATTACATAAACCGAAACAAAGTCGGAAAAAAGATAGGTAAGGATTCAAGGTCTCGGTTCCAGAGATAATCTTTGAGAATCGGGCACTGAGTATCTTAGGATCTAGTATTGATTTATTTTAAGTAGCTATGTTTACTTGTTCAGGATGTGGTTATAAGTCAGTTAAGTGGTTAGGCAAGTGTCCTCATTGTCAAGGCTGGGAGACTTTTGCCGAAGAAAGAAGTCGAGAATCTGGGGTTATCGTAAAAGAACAGTCTCTGCCCCAGCGTCTTAGCCAGATAAGTTCTCAAGAAATATCCCGTCTGGAAACCGGAAGTTCTGAGTTCGACCGTATTCTAGGCGGAGGTTTGGTTGGCGGTGAAGTTATCCTTGTCGGCGGAGAGCCGGGCGTGGGTAAGTCCACGCTTCTGCTTCAGATAGCCGCTCGGCTTACCAAAAAAGGTAAAACCCTTTATGCCAGTGCTGAGGAGTCGCCCCAGCAGTTAACCTTGCGGACCAAGCGGCTTAAGATTGATACTGAAGAGCTTTATCTGCTTGGTGAGGATAACCTTGAATATGTTTACAAGGCAGTCAGCGAAGGTAAGTTTAAATTTCTGGTGGTAGATTCTATCCAGGTAGTGCACTATCCGCAATGCGAAGGTTCAAAAGGAAGCATCTCGCAAATAAGAGGCTCAGCCGATTATCTTACCCAGATTGCCAAGAGTTTAGGTATTGTTGTTTTTATGGTTGGCCACGTTACTAAAGAGGGAGCGATTGCCGGACCAAAGGTGCTTGAGCATATTGTTGATTGTGTTCTCTACTTTGAGGGAGAGTCACTTTCCAATTATCGAATTTTACGTTCAATGAAGAATAGATTTGGTCCTACCGGTGATATAGCGGTGTTTGAAATGAGGTCAACCGGCTTAAGTGAGGTTAAGAAGACTACTGATATTTTTCTTCCTCATCGCCAGAGCCCCTTATCAGGAAGTTGCCTGGTTTGCGTTATTGAGGGTTTAAGGCCTTTGCTTATTGAGCTGCAATCTTTAGTAAGCCGGGCCAGCTTTGGTGTTGCCCGCAGGCGCAGTCTCGGTTTTGATTTTAACCGGTTTTCGCTTTTGGTAGCAATAATTGAGAAGCGTTTGAAGCTTTCGCTTTCCAGTCAGGATATTTTCCTAAACGTTGCCGGAGGGATAAGGTTGAATGATCCGGCAGCAGATTTCGCTGCGGTGATGGCGATTGTATCCAGTTTCAAGGATAAGAGTTTGCCTAGCGAGACAATTTTTATCGGCGAGGTAGGTTTAGCTGGTGAGTTGCGCAAGGTTCACAATATAAACTTGCGCCTAAAAGAGGTTACTCGCGGAGGTTTTAAACATTGTATTATTCCTAAACCAAACCAAAAGGAGGTAGATAAAGGCTTTGGATTTGAAATTAAAAGTTTTTCTTCTCTCAAGGAAGCAGTTGGAGACGTCTTTAAATAGATCTCTCGTCCCGACTATTCGTCAGGACTCGAGATCAATTATCCTGAGTTGAACTCAGGAGAGAATTGAGGAGGGTTTTATGGGTTTAATTTTTTTAAGGTTGTTTTTTATTTTAATTTTTTCGGGAATGGGCTATGCTTTAGGTAGGAACGAGCCGATATTCTTTGCAGCTATCGGTGCAGCCATAGGTATAGTTATTGTTCTTTTCGAGGTGTTTGCTCGACGAGTTTCTCTGAAAGGCTTATCCAGCGCCGTATTCGGGGTGATGCTCGGGCTTTTGCTAGCCTGGATATTCTCCCAGACTTTAAATCAGTTTTCTCTGCCCCAAGAGATTCCCAGCCAATTAGTTAATAACATTAAGCTGTTTGTTACCTTTATTTTTGTCTATTTGGGGCTGACTTTAGGCATAAAGGGTAAAGATGATTTCCATTTAATTATTCCTTATGTTAAATTTAAACGCCAAGACATGAAGGAAGAAGTAATCGTTTTAGATACCAGTGTAATTATTGACGGAAGAATATTGGATATCGTAAAGACTAAGTTTGTTGAAGCTAAATTCATCGTTCCCCGCTTTGTTTTAAACGAACTGCACGCCTTAGCTGATTCTACCGATCACATGAAACGTCAGAAGGGAAAACGCGGCATCGAGATTCTTCACTCTTTAAAGAAAGAACCCAATGTTGATATCGAGATATACGATCAGCCTGTAGAGGGTGTTAAAAGCGTAGATGAGAAAATAGTAAAATTAGGCCAGGAACAAGATGCTAAAGTTATGACTACTGATTATAATTTAAACCGCATCGCTCAGCTACAGGGAGTCGGTGTTTTAAATATCAATGACCTGGCAAATGCCTTAAAACCGACATTTATCGCCGGCCAGAGTTTTCAATTAAAGCTGATAAAGGAAGGTAAAGAACACAATCAAGCCATAGGCTATCTCGATGACGGAACCATGGTGGTAGTAGAGGGTGCTAAGCGGCTTATCGGAAAGACTGTAACTATAGAGGTGACTTCAGTACTTCAGAGTTCAAGCGGAAGAATTGTTTTTACCAAATTGGCCAAGCAATGAATCTGGGTGTAGTAATCGTCTGTGCTGGTAGTGGCGCAAGGCTTAAGAACCGAGATAAATCAGTTTTAAAGCTAGCTGGCCGGCCTCTGTTTCTTCATAGCCTAAAAGTTTTTAAGAGTCTAAAAGCAGTAAAGCAGATTGTTTTAGTGCTCCAAAAAAGAAATTTTAGCCTGGCTCGAAAAACTATTAGCTCTAGCCGAGTTACTTTAGCTAGCGGCGGTTTAAGAAGACAAGATTCAGTATATAAGGGTCTCTT
>CAZFML010000051.1:0-8572 GCA_964519975.1 uncultured Planctomycetia bacterium | reverse complement strand
GGCTATCTTTAGAGCAAGCTGATCATAATGGTAGGAGTCAGCCGCAAAAAAACCAAACAAAGGGGTAGACTGTAATTGAAAAATGTAAATCAGCCTAATGCCGAGTGAAATGATAAAAATTGTCAACAAGAGGAGCTGGCTATTGGTAAGCGGTTTTTTTATTCTATGAATTTTTTAACTTCTCCCAGCCTAAAGTTAAAGCTTTTTTATAGCCTCAACGACCTTTAAGGTAATATCCTCATAACTATCATCATCGCCAACAGAATCTACTTTGCTAAAAACAACCCTTATTCGCCCTCGACGAAAGAACTTTGCCCCTTTAGGGAGAATTTTATCGGTTCCGTAAATTCTGGCTGCCACTACTGGAACTTTGCTCTTGCGAGCTAGAAAACCTACACCAAAAGAAACCTCAGCAAAGTCTCCACCGCGAGTTCCTTGAGGAAAAACCAGTAAAGCTTTAGTTTTGAGCGTCTTTAAAGCCAAACGCAGACTTTTTATATCTGAAGCTCCTCTCTTTATCGAGATAACCCCTACATCTTTTAGATATAATCTAAATAGTTTATTGCTAAACAACTCTTGCTTAGCCAAAAAAGCTATTTTTCTAGGACAACTAACAGCTAAAACCGGCGGGTCCAGGTGACTTAAGTGGTTTGAGGCTAAGATAAAAGGTTCATCAGCTGGGAAAACATCTTTTCCTTTTATTTGGAGAGCGAAAAATATTTTGAAAAAGCAGTAGCAGAATAAAGTTGATACTCTATAGAGCATAAATCATTCTTTTACCTAAGGCGAGAAGTTTATCGGCTTCTTTCTTGGTTTTACTTTCAGCATATACCCGGACAATCGGTTCAGTTCCTGACTTTCTAAACATAAGCCAGCAGTCTTTAGCTATTAACTTTATGCCGTCAAGACTATTTATCCGTTCTACCCTTTTCCCGCAAATATAGGTAGGCAGCTTCATCTGATCCAAGCTCTTCTTAACGGTTCTTAGACAAACAGAGCTTCGGCTGTAGTGATAACGGCCGTACTGCTTATAAAATTTAGACAAAAGAGAGTTAAAACTCTTTTTCTCCTTAGCCAGCATCTCTAGAAGAAGAAGAAAAGCACAAGAGCCGTCTCGTTCAGGAATATAACCCTTAAAGCCTATGCCTCCGGCCTCTTCTCCACCAACGGCGATAAGCTTCTTCCTAAATAAATTAGATAAGTACTTAAAGCCGACCGGGGTCTCATAACAAGCCGCCCCCAAAGAAAGAGCTACCTTTTCAATAACATTACTACCAACCACAGTCTTGCCAATAGCTCCGGAAACCTTACGGTTCTTAATCATGTGTATGGCGAGTAAAGGCAGGATCACCTGAGCATTGATGTAGTTACCGCTACCGTCAATCATAGCAATCCTATCAGCATCCCCGTCTAAAACCAACCCTAAATCGTATTTACCTTTTTTCATTATTTTAATCATTTGGCCCAGATTGCTCTCAACCGGTTCAGGATGAATTCCGCCAAAAGAAGGGTTGTGTTCGTTGTGTAAATAATCAATCTTGATCTTACTTTTACCTAATATTTTCTCAACAAAATTATCGCCGGAACCATACATGGTATCTACTAAAACTTTTAATTTTAGCTTTCTAATCTGTTTTAGATTTATAAACTTTTTTAAAAATGCAATATAGTCCTCAGTTAAGTTTTTAGTTTTAAGCAATTTTTTATTTCTGGCCTCTCGCTCATCAAGATAAAAGACTGATTTCTTATAAAGTAAAGCCTCTACCTTATCAGTAAGGGACTTATCAGCTGAGCCACCCTGAGGGGTTTTAATTTTTAAGCCGTTAAATCTGGCTGAATTGTGTGATGCCGTAATCATAATGCCGAGATCGTATTTTCGGTATAAACAATGAAAACTTACAACCGGCGTAGGTACATCCCTATCGGAAAGAACGACCTCTATTCTATTGGCTCCCAATACCAAAGCCACTACCTTAGCAAATTCAGCTGATAGGAATCTGCGATCATAGCCAATGACCACCCTTTTCTTACCTGACTTTTCCTTATTTAAATAGTCGGCTATTGCCTGCGAAACAAATCCTAAATTCTCAAAAGTAAAATCCCGAGCGATTACTGCCCGCCATCCGTCAGTACCGAATTTAATCATCTTGACTCCCTTTCTTGTATAGTTTGTGTCTTTCTATATAGTCAGCAACGCTATCTTTAACCAGATGCCGTATAGAATGACCTTCTTTAACTAACTGCCTTATCTGGGACGAAGAGATATAAAACTGAGCTATTTCCAGAAGAATAAAATTACTCTTTTCTTCTAAGGGGTAATTATTGCGGCAAGCAACCGCTATCTTAATTTGCTTTCTTAAATCCTGATAGTCTTTCCAGGTTGAGAAATCATTGGCTAAGTCGGAGCCGACAATAAGATAAAACTCATCATCGGGGTAATTGCTCTTTAGTTCCCTTACCGTATCAATAGTATAAGAGACCCCGCCTCTTTTTATCTCGCAATCCTGGATCTCAAATCGGCTGTTGGCTGAAACTGCCAGTTTAAGCATATCCAGGCGTTTGGAAATATCGGTAGCATCGTTTTCTTTATGCGGGGATATATTGGTAGGAACAAAAAAAACTTTATCTAGCTTAAAATGCTCCATAGCCTCAATAGCTAAAGCCGTGTGTCCTAGGTGCGGCGGGTTAAAACTTCCTCCAAAAATTCCTATCTTCATCGGCGTATTTGACCTGAACCTTTAGCAATCCACTTATAAGTAGTTAACTCTTCTAAACCCATCGGTCCCCGGGCATGAAGCTTATCAGTAGAAATACCGATTTCAGCACCAAGGCCGAACTGATAACCATCACTAAACCGGGTAGAAATATTCAAAAAACAGCAGGCTGAATCAACCTGTTTTAAAAACTTATCAGCATTGGTCTTATTTTTAGTAAGTATGCTATCAGTATGCCGGGAGCTGTAAGTGTTTATGTGTTTAATTGCCTCATCCACAGTTCTGACAACCTTTACTGCCACCACCAAATCTAGATATTCACAAGACCAGTCAGTTTGCTTGGCCTTATTTATCCCTTTTAGGATCTGACAGACTTTGCTGTCTCCGCGCATCTCAACACCATAGATATCAAATATTTTCTTAAGCAGAGGTAAAAAGAGGGGAGCAATCTTTTCATGCACCAGAATGGTTTCAACGCTGTTACAAACCGAGGGTCTCTGAACTTTAGCGTTAACACATATTTTCAAAGCCTTCTCAGTGTCAGATGAACTATCAACAAATATATGACATACTCCCTTGTAATGTTTTATAACCGGAATACGTGAAGCCTTAGTTACTTTACGAATTAAAGCTTCTCCGCCGCGAGGAATAACCATATCAATGTAAGTTTCTTGTTTCAACAACTCATCTACTGTCCTGTGATCTAAGCGTTCCACCAGAAAAAAAGGCTTAAAATTAATACCATGGCCGCTTAAGGCCTTTAAAAGCACTTTGCCGATAGCCAGATTTGAATGGAAAGCATCTTTGCCTCCGCGCAAGATTCCGACATTGGAAGTCTTAAACAAAAGCCCCACACAGTCACTGGTAACATTGGGCCTAGCTTCATAAACTATCAAAACCACCCCTATCGCAGTTCTTACCTTTTCGATTCTTATCCCATTAGGCCGGGTAGTTTTATAAAATACTTCACCAATCGGATCTTTTAATCCCGCCACTTCCTTTAAGCTAAGACTCATCTCTGAAACTCGTTTATCGTTCAGACTAAGACGATCTATGAAGCTTTGCTTCCTTTTATCTTTAGTGGCTAAAGCAATATCTTTTTTATTTTCCTTTAAGACAAAGCTTTTCTCTTGCAGTAAAGCAGAGGCCATGGCCTTTAAGGCTCTGTTTTTCTGAAGGCTAGTTAAATTGGCTAACTGAAAACTGCTTTCTTTTGCCTGCCTAACCAACTGCTTTACGTAAGCGCTCATTTTTTATGCTCTTTTTTCCTCAATGCTCTTAGTAAAATTATCTCTATGAATTACTGCCTTTTCTAACTTTGTTTTAATCCTGCTCTTTAACTCTTCAAAGCTATAATGGGTTAATCCCCAGCCCAAAACCTTTCCTTGCTGATCAACCACTGCTACTGCGTCTCCTTTTTGAAAACAACCTTCCACACCAACTATTCCCACGTTTAACAAGCTCTTTCCTTTATTAAGCAGAGCGCTCTTTGCTCCCTGGTCGATTGAAATTTTTCCTTTTATTTTTTTGCTGGCAATCCACTTTTTACGGGCCTTCTCCTTGGTCTGACGGGGAAAAAATACTGTACCCAGCGATTTCTCTGAAACAATCCGGGAAATTACCTGCTTAGTCCCTCCGTAAGCTATAACTGTTTTTATCCCCGAAGAAGTTGCCATTTTTGCTGCCTCTAGTTTAGTCAACATCCCGCCAGAGGTATGGGTTTTATCTTCCTTCCTAGCCAAAGATATAATTTTAGGGGTAATTTCAGCCACCTTTCTGATAAGTTTTTGGCCATCAAGTAATCCTTTAACATCAGAAAGCATAATCAGTTTTTGAGCCTCGACTAAAACTGCCACCCTGGCTGAAAGACTATCATTGTCGCCAAAGCTAATCTCATCAGAAGAAACTGCGTCGTTTTCATTAATAATCGGAATTATATTCATCTTGAGTAACTTATCGATCGTGGTCCGAATATTTACAAATCTTTTGCGCAGATCAAAGTCATCCCAGGTAAGAAGAATCTGAGCGCAACTGCGTTTATATTTTTTAAATTTACTGTTAAAAATATCCATAAGCAAAATCTGACCAAAAGAAGCTATGGCCATAAGCGAATGGATATCCTGAGGTTTCCGCTTTAAGCCTAAAGCGTTTAAACCCGAGGCAATAGCACCGGATGAGACCAAGATAACTTTATAACCTGATTCCTCAACCTTTAGGATATCTTTAACCAATCGGTTAACTAAACGTGAGTCCAGTCTTCCCCCTGGTGCAATAACACTACTTCCTATTTTTACAACTATTGTTTTCATCTTCCAAGGCCTCTTTTATTATTTTCTTTAACTTCTCTGACTTTAAGCCCTCTTTGGTTCCTATTGGCAGAACCTTTAAGCTATCTTCTTTCCTATCTATTGTATCAATTTTAGCCAACAAGTAAAAAAATTTTTTTTCTTCCAAAAGTGATGAGTCGTAAGCTTTAACTTCTCTTAAGATGTCCTCAAAATCCTTCTTGTAATCTCTGGGATTATCGCTTAAGAAAATAAGCAGCTTACTGCGCAATATCTGCCTTAAAAAAATATTCTTTCCTTCCTGGGTCGGCTTTCTAATCCTGCTAAGTGGCGGCATATCCATAACCACAAAACGCTTAAATTCATATTCAAAAGCTGCCCAGATACAAGAACTGGTGGTAAAGGGATAATCAGCAACCTTTTGGTTTTGACCGGTTAAGGCATTAAAAAGAGTGGTCTTTCCGCTGTTGGCAAAGCCTAGAATTACCACCTGATTAAGAATACGATAGTCTAAAACTACTTCTTTTCTTTCGCCCTCTTTGGCTGGCTTTGTATAGTTTCGTTTAAAATTCCCTAAGCCGCCTAAGCCGCCACGGCAAAGTAAGAGCTGATCATCTTCCTTGATCAAATCAACAACAATATTGCCCTGCTCAATGACCCTTGTCCCGGCAGGAACTGACACTATAAGATCATCGGCATCTTTACCCGATTTGTTGTTTTTAGATCCAGCTTGGCCACTAGAGGCAATAAACTTTTTTTTGCCTTTAAAACTTTTAAGATCATAAAGGTGAGGACTTACCCTTAAGATAACATTTCCGCCTCTTCCGCCGTCTCCGCCAACACCAATAGCTTTGCCCGAAGAGAGCTTAACACAGGCAGTACTTGCCTGGCCGCCTGAACCTGACTGAAAAACTACTTTTGCCTGATCAACAATCACTTTTTGAACAACTTTTAAGAAGAAGTTACAACAATGCGGGTGATAGTGAGGTTGGTATAAATTTGACGATGCCCTTGTTTTTTACGGTATTTCTTGCGACGCTTAGCCTTATAAACGATGACTTTCTTATCCTTAGTCTCAGCAATAATCTCAGCCTCTACCTTGGCTTTATCAATATAAGGGGTGCCGACTTTTACTTTTTTGCCATCAGCTAAAAGTAAAACCTTATCAAAGGATATCTTACCCGGTTTAGCTTTTAAACGCTGAACGGCTAAAGAATCCCCTTTATTAACCAGATACTGCTTTTTACCTATTTCTACTACCGCTAACATAGGCTAGATATTAACATAGACCCTAAATTACGTCAAGGAAAAAAGAGTTTTTTACAAAGCATCCCAAACTAATACCCAGGTAACATCAGCTCTGCCTTCTGGGTTATCCCATTGATAAAAGAAATTACCGCTATTAAGGGTCAAATTGCCGTCATCAACGGTCTCATCTATTTTTTGGGCTGATTTCCGTGGTACAAAACAATCGTCGCTTGCGCAGGCTTGATTTTGCTGAACATGAGAAGGGTAACAGCAACGATTGTATTCAATTATTAACTCTAAGGCTGTTCCTTGGCCATACTGAAGATACTCAAGACAATAAACTCCGGCCCAAGGATGAGCACTTTTTATTCTTTCTAGATAGGGACCGTCCCAGCCTGGCCAGCTATTTATATCAGTAAGGAAGCCATTATCTTCCATGCAGTAAAACCATCCGTCACGATTCCATCCAACCGGCCAATCACCAGTATCGGCATAAAAAGCATAAGTGGCGGTCTTAAAAGTCTTAAAATCAGCGATTGCCTCAGACACTTTCGCCTTCTCAATGGCCTTAAAAGCATTAGGGGCAATTATTGCAGCTAAAATGGCTATGATGGCGATAACAACAATTAGTTCGATTAGAGTGAAGGATTTTTTCATAAAGACTCCTCCTTGTTTTATTGACCAGTGGCTACGATATACTTAGGCCAACTAGCCCAGTTAGCTGGGCCTGGTGGACAATAGGCACGGAAAATTCCCGCACAAGCCCCATCTCCAGAATCCAAAGTTTGATCAACCATCCCAGCGCAATAGTTTTTTCTGTCTTGATTAAGGGAACCAAAATCAATCTCTACATTCCACTCTAACCCTGGAATTTCAGTAGCAACATCTTTGTAATCCCAGTAGTAACCTCCTATAGTATATCCTGCATGTGCAGATACCCTACCCCAAGGGTTATTGGGCCATGTTTCTAGATAGGGTCCATCCCAGCCAAGAACCGGATTTCCCGAAGCATCAGCATCAATAATAAAACCGAAGTAATTAGGGTTAGGTTGTCCTGTTGCTACTGGGCCTAACTGATCATCAGTTGCCGGAAATTTTCCGGTATCAGCATAATAAATCATAGCAGCCTGGCCTATTGTCTTCATGTCTCTTATAGCTTTCTGAATATTTGCCTTCTCTATCGCCTTAAAAGCATTGGGAGCAATGATTGCGGCTAAAATGGCAATGATAGCAATAACTACGATTAGTTCGATTAGGGTAAATGATTTTTCCATAACAATTCCTCCTTTTGTTTAATTATACCACTTAAAAGGGGGGGGGATTCAATAGGGAAAACCAACTCCAACCTACGAGGTTAGAGTGGTGGTGGCTTTTTTAGATGGCTGGGAGTTAAATCGACTATCTCTTCTACTTCGATTTCAATAAGATACTGGGGTTGAGGAAAAAGTATTTCCGGCTGATGAGACTCTTGTTTCTCTTTTTTGATATCAGCGATTACCCTGCTTGATACTCTGGCAATGACTTTTTCCTCCCAGGCTTTTATAATCTGATCTTCGATTTTTTCTCTTTCGATGATTTTTGCTTTGCCCTTTAGGGTATATCCGGTAAATTCGCTCTCATCAACAGCAGTAATACTTATGGTAGAGCTATTTTTAAGATTCTGGAAAGTATTATTCCGGTAAAGGTCTATTAAGTAAACTTTACCCTGCTTTTCAATACCAACAATTCCCTTAGCTGCACAGTGAATAGCGCTTTTTGAGTCTAAAGTAGAAACAATAACAAATCCCTGTTTTTTAAGCAGGTAAATTACACTGTCGGATAACTCTATCATTTTAGTTCTTAAAATCTATTCCGCGATAAATATTTAAATGCCGAAAGGCAAGCCTTTGAACCCTCGCCGCAGGCAATAATAATCTGCTTCTCAGGAACATTGGTTACATCTCCGGCAGCAAAAACAGCCTCTAAATTAGTCCGGTTATAACAGTCTACGACTAGCTCGTCTCTGTTATTCTTCTCTAAGGCTTTGGCAAAGCTAGAGTTAGGAATAAGGCCTATTTCAACAAAAACTCCTTCAAGGTCCAACTTAGTTACTTTTCCTTCTACTTCAACTTCTATGCCTTTGACAAACTTATCACCGTATATCCGGCTGAGTTTAGCCTTGTTTAAAACTTTAACTTTATCTGACTGCCTTATCTTCTCAACCATTATCGGATCTCCGCTAAGCTGAGAGCCAATATCAATAATATAAACTTTAGGAGAAATCTTTAACATCTGCAAAGCTGCCTCTAATCCCGAATTTCCTCCGCCGACTATAGCAACATTTTT
>CAZFML010000050.1:0-8856 GCA_964519975.1 uncultured Planctomycetia bacterium | reverse complement strand
TTTCTGCCACCAACGCCTATGGTCAGTCAAAAATTGAGGCTGAAAAGATAGTTTTAGATTTTAGAAACAAAGGCTTAGCCGTAATTATCATTAGGCCGCCAATGGTTTATGGCGAAGATGAACCGCATATGTTTAAGTTTTTGCTTAAACTGCTTAAATTAAGACTACTACCCTTAATTAATAAAGGCGAAAATAAATTACACTTAGCTTATGTTGAAAATGTAGTAGAGGCAGTGTTGTTTTCTCTAGAAAAGAAAGAGTTTCTGGAAGGATCGTTTTTTGTCGCCGATAACGAAGTACTTAAAATCAAGGATATCTTCACAACCTTAAGTCAGGCTATCGGAGCAAAGCCACCTTTACAACTACCGAGATTCATTGAAGCTTTAATCTTACATTTACCGGGCTTAAGTAAAAAATTAAACTTTTTTTTAAAGGATAGGGTTTACAGCCTTGAAAGAATTAAATCTTTGGGGTTTAAACCGCATCATCCGGCTAAGAAAAGCCTAATAAGCAGTGCTCGAAAATTATACCATGGACAAAACTGATAAAAAAATAGCTTTTGATTTAGGTAATGTTCTGTTTAGCTTTGATTATACAATCGCTTTAAATAAAATAAAGGATCGGATGAAAGCTTCGATACCAGAAGTTATCTATTCGCTATATGATAAAAACTTCACTATACCCTTCGAAAAAGGGTTGGTTTCGCCAGAGCAGTTTTATGAGGATTTTATGAAAGAGTTCGGAATTAGACTGGCTTATTCAGAGTTTGTTGATGTTTGGTGTAAGATATTTTTTCCAATCCCTGAAGTTTTCGGACTGGTTACAATCCTTCGAAAAAGATATTCACTCTATCTAATTTCTAACATCAACCAACTTCATTTTGAATATCTTTATAACCAATACCCGGATTTTTTTGCCCAGTTTAAGGATTTAATTCTTTCTTATAAGGTTAAATCGGTTAAGCCGGAATTAGAAATCTATCAAGCCTTAAAGCGTGCTGCTGATGTCTCGTTTTCCGAAATAATATATATTGATGACCGTCAAGATCTTATCGCCGAAGCCAGGAAGTTTAAATTAAACTGTATTCGCTATCAAGACTATAATCAGCTATCCAAAGACCTGGGAAACTTAGGTCTGGATCTGGATTTTTCGTAATACTTTAATTTTATTTCTTGCAAATCAGAGAATATTTGATATAGTTGATATAAAGGATACTAACCAATGAAGCAATTAACATTTTTTATAGTCGGATTGGTTCTCTTAGCTGGTTGTGTACCGGCGTTAATCGCTGCCGGAGTAGTGACCGGTTACAGCATAAGTAATGATTCGGCCGTTGGGAATGTAAAAAGCGAGTACCGAATTCTTTGGGACCTCTGTTTAGATAAACTAGAAACTTTAGAAGCTGAGCTTCTGATTGTAAATGAATCTAAAGGTATGGTTAAGGCTAAAGTTTCCGAGCATAGCGTGGTCATTAAAATAAATAGCATCAGCCCTGAAACCCAGCGCTTGAGAGTTTCTGCACGAAAAAATTTCCTTCCTAAACCGCAGCTTGCACAAAAAGTCTTTTTTAAGATTGTTGAAGACTTATAGTGATTAAAAAACTTCTTTTTTTATCCCTTTTCTTAATCTCCTGCACTAATTCTCCTGCTGACTATTCAAGGATTTTTGTTTCCGAAGTTATTGATGGTGACACAGTAAAGCTTTCCAATGGAGAACGTCTGCGCTACATCGGCATTGATACCCCGGAGGTTAGAACTAAAAAAGGGAGGCAGTTCATTTACGATCCTCAACCCTTTGCTTTAGAAGCTAAGGAATATAACCGAAAATTAGTTGAGGGTAAAGCGGTAAGAGTTGAGCTTGATGTAGAAAAGTATGATAAATATGGTCGCCTGTTAGGTTATTGCTTCCTTGGTGATACCTTTGTGAACGCAAAGCTTATCGAGGAAGGATTAGCTGTACTCTACACTTACCCGCCTAATGTAAAATATGTCGATAAATTTGTAAACGTACAAAAGCAAGCTCGTTTAAACAAAAAAGGTCTCTGGGGAAGTTATGAAGTTATTGACCAAGCCCAAGCCGCTAAATTTATCGGTCAGATTAGAACTGTACGGGGAAGAGTTTTAAGTACTTATCAGTCTTCTAAATGTGTATTTTTAAACTTTGGTAGTGATTATAAAAGTGACTTTACTGTAGTTATTTTTAATAATGCCCTTGCGGCATTCAGTCGGCAGGGGATAAATCCAATAACCTTTTATCGAGGAAAGGAAGTTGAGGTATCGGGCCGAATTCGGGAATACAATGGTCCGGAAATTATTGTAAACACACCGAATGAACTGCAAGTTTTGGATTAAGAACAAGCTAATCGCTAGTTTTATTTTGTTAGTCTTTTTATCCGGTTGCGTTGCAATTTATAATCCGGCGACCGGCAGAAAAGAGTGGTATCTTTTTGACGAGCAGGGTGAGATTTCTTGGGGTAATGCCATGGCTAATGAATTCATCAAGCAAAATAAAATAGTCCAGGATCCCGAAAAAATTACTTATTTAAAAACGATTGGGGAGAAAGTAGCCAGAGTAAGTCATCGCAACAACCTTAAATATCACTTTTATATTATTGATGAAGATCAGATGAATGCCATGGCTATTCCCGGCGGTCACATTTTTATCTATAAAGGGTTGTTGAATAGAGTAAGTCAACAAGAGCTGGCCTTTGTCTTGGCCCACGAAATCGGCCACATCTCTGCCCGGCACAGCCTAAAAAAGCTAGGGGCAAGTTTAGGGTTTAATATTTTAGCCGCTACTCTGCTTAGACGGCCAGAGCAGGCTACGGCAAAACAGATGGTAAATCAGCTCTATGACTTAGTAGCTATGGGTTATTCGCGAAGCGACGAGCTCCAGGCTGATTCTTTAGGTTTTGACTATGTATTAGCGGCCGGCTATAATCCTAAGGCGGCAATTAGCCTGTTTGAGAAATTTATCCAAGAAAGCAAAAAGTCTCCGAGGGTTCCAATTTATCTAAAATCGCATCCTCATGCCGAGGAAAGAATAAAAAACATAGAGAGTAAGTTGGCAGAATTAAAATCAGGAGGTGACCAATGAAAAGAGTTGGAGTTTGCTTATTGGCCTTGATTATCTTTGGCTGCGCCAAGGTAAGCGTTGAAACTAAAAAGCCGATTAAGGTCGATATCAACATGCGGATTGATGTCTATCAACACGTAGTTAAAGATGTGGAGTCGATCAACGATGAAATTTATGGCAGTAAAGAAAAGAAACTCAACGCCATATTTGACTTTGCTAAAGTTTATGCTTCAGACTTAACGCTTGAAGTTCAAGAAGCTATTGCCCGGAGAAAGCTAAGAGCTTTCCAGGTGGAGGAGTATTTCAACAACGGTTACATCGGTGAGAACCGGCAAGCCCTGCTCGAGGTACGTCCCAATGCTCCGGCTGATGCCAGCAACTTAGCTAGCGAGGAAAATGCCGACCGTGAAATTATCTATCGCTATACCGCCGAGAAAAACGGCGTTGATATTCTGGAGGCAGAAAAAGTATTTTTCCAGGATGACTACTCTCGGGCTCCGGCCGGCTGGTGGTTTGAACTGCCTCAAGGCGATAGCTATATCTGGAGAGAGAAATAATTGCCCGGTCAAAAAAATACTTAAAAAATCCAATTTTTAAGGTATAATTGTAGAATTATGAACGCGGACCGTCTATCTAAAATTGTGGCTTTATGTCGACGCCGAGGGTTTGTTTTTGGTGGTTCTGAGCTTTACGGCGGACTTTCCAGTCTTTGGGACTATGGGCCTCTGGGCGCTGCCCTTAAAAAGCGCATAAAAGACATCTGGTGGGAGAGCTATGTAGAAAAACGCGAGGATATTGTTGGACTTGATTCCAGCATAATCATGCATGAAGATGTCTTTAGGGCTTCTGGTCACTTAGAAGGGTTTACTGATTCTTTAGTTGACTGCCCTGACTGCAAAAAGCGATTCCGGACTGACAAGATGAAAAAAAAGACCAAAACTCTTTATCTCTGTCCGGAATGTAACAGTGAAATCGACATCATTCGAAACAAGCCGCGGGTGTTTAACTTAATGTTTAAAACTAATGTAAGCGCAACTGAAGATAAACCTTCCTATGCTTATCTTCGTCCAGAAACTGCTCAAGGCATATTTGTTAACTTCACCAAGGTCTTAAATACCAGTCATAAAAAACTTCCCTTCGGCATAGCTCAAATCGGAAAAGCTTTTCGAAATGAAGTTACTAGCGGCAGCTTTATCTTCCGAATGAAGGAGTTTGAACAGATGGAAATCGAATACTTTGTTCGGCCTAAAGAAGCCGATAAGTTTTATAAGCAGTGGGTTAAGGACCGCTTGAATTTCTATATCGAGAAGATCGGTTTAAAAAAGCAAAACTTAAAACTGCGTGAGCACCAAAGCCAAGAGTTGGCTCACTATGCTAAATCTTGTACTGATATTGAATTCAACTTTCCTTTTGGTTGGAGTGAGCTAGAAGGCATAGCTAACCGGGGGGATTTTGACCTCTCCGAACATGCCCGGGTAAGCAAAAAGGATTTATCCTATTTTGATCCCGAAGCTAAAGAAAGGATAGTTCCTTTTGTAGTTGAACCTTCAGCCGGCGTAGATCGAACCTTTTTTGCCATAATTTGTGATGCTTACCATGAAGAGGAAGTAAAAGGAAAGTTAAGGACGGTTTTAAAAATAAAACCTTCTCTTTCGCCATATTCAGTCGCAATTTTTCCCCTGCTCAAAAATAAGCCCGAGCTGGTTAAACTTGCAAAAAACATATTTTATGATATAAGAGATAAGACTGCCGCCATTTATGATGATACGGCTGCAATTGGCAAGCTTTACCGACGGCAGGATGAAATCGGCACACCCTTCTGCGTAACGGTTGATGTCGAAAGTCTTAAAGATGATTCTGTCACGGTCAGGGATCGTGACACTATGAAACAGGATAGAATTTCAACTGATAAATTGTTCGAATTTATCAGTTCAAAGATAAGTTAAGACAACCGATAAGGAGGAAAGGCAAGCATGACAAGCAAGAAATACGTGTATTTTTTCAGCAAGGGTAAGTCTGACGGAAACTCAAAAATGAAAAACCTTCTCGGTGGAAAAGGGGCAAATTTAGCTGAAATGTGCAGTATTGGAGTACCGGTGCCTCCGGGATTCACGATTTCAGCCGAAGTTTGTGACTATTATTATAAACATGGGAAAAAATATCCGGCCCAGCTACAAAAACAAATCGATGCTAACATTGCTATACTTGAAAAAAGCATGCAGGCAAAATTAGGTGATTCGAAGAACCCTTTGCTGGTTTCAGTGCGCAGCGGTGCGGCTGTTTCAATGCCGGGGATGATGGATACTGTTCTTAACTTAGGCTTAAATGATGATGCGGTAATTGGCTTGGCAAAGAAAACCGGCAACCAGCGTCTTGCCTGGGATGCTTATCGGCGTTTTATTGATATGTTTGGAAATGTTGTTATGGGTGTTAACCATGAGCATTTTGAAGAAAAATTAGCCTTTATCAAGAAAAAATATAAAGCAAAACAGGATAATGACCTTACTGCTGCTCAGCTTAAAGAGTTAGTCCAGGAATATAAGGCTGTGTATCAGAAGTACGTAAAAAATCCTTTTCCGACCAATGCTAAAAAGCAACTAATGGCTGCAGTTAATGCCGTATTTGGCTCATGGAACATTGAGCGAGCCGTAATCTACCGAAGAATAAATAAGATTACTGGGCTCCTGGGTACAGCGGTTAATGTTCAGGCTATGGTTTTCGGAAATATGGGTAATACTTCGGGAACCGGTGTAGCATTTACCCGTAACCCCTCAACCGGGGAAAAGAAATTCTTTGGCGAGTTTCTTATTAATGCTCAGGGTGAAGATGTGGTAGCGGGAATAAGAACTCCTGAGCCAATAGAAGATCTTAAGACAGAAATGCCAAAAATTTACAAACAGCTCGATGGCATTAAGGAAAAACTCGAAAAACACTATAGAGATATACAGGATGTAGAATTTACTATACAGGAGGGCAGGCTTTTTATGCTTCAGACCCGTACCGGAAAACGTACTGGACTTGCGGCAGTTAAAATTGCTTACGATATGGTGCAAGAAAAAATGATTACGTCAAAAGAAGCTCTTCTACGGATTGAAGGTGATCAGCTCAATCAGCTTCTTTTCCCGATTTTTGAACCGGCAGCTAAGAATAAAGCTAAAAAAATAGCCAAGGGTCTTCCGGCTGGACCAGGGGCAGCTTCAGGAGCAGTTGTGTTTACCGCTGATGATGCTGAAGCTTGGAAGAAAAAAGGGAAAAAAGTCATACTTGTTCGCCATGAAACTTCTCCTGAAGATGTGGCTGGGATGCATGCTGCCGAAGGAATATTAACTTCGACCGGTGGAATGACTTCGCACGCAGCTGTAGTTGCTCGAGGTTGGGGTAAATGCTGCATTGCCGGATGCAGCGCTTTAAGCATTAACTATGCTAAAAAACAAATATCAGTTGGAAATACTATAATTAATGAGGGTGACTGTCTTTCGCTAGACGGATCAACTGGGGAAGTTATGCTTGGTGATGTAAAATCTACAGTAAGTCCGGTCATTTCGGGAGTTGTTGAGAATAATCCAATTGCCAAGAAGAGCCCAGTTTACAAGATGTTTATTCAGATAATGACATGGGCTGATCAACACCGAAAGCTTAATGTACGAACTAATGCTGATACACCTAAAGATTCACTGGCAGCTCGTAGGTTAGGTGCCGAAGGTATCGGACTTACCCGAACTGAACACATGTTTTTCGAAGGCGAAAGAATCTGGGCTGTTCGTGAATTTATTTTAGCTCAAGATATTAAAACCAGAGAAGCCGCACTTAAGAAACTATTACCTTATCAAAGAAAAGATTTTGAAGGAATTTTTAAGGAGATGAATGGCCTTCCGGTAACAATCCGGCTTCTTGATCCGCCATTACATGAATTTCTACCCAATGATGAAGCCGGACAAAAAGAAATGGCAAAGCGCTTAAATATTGCACCGGCAAAAGTAAAGGACTTAGTCAAAAAATTACATGAGTTAAACCCGATGCTTGGCCATCGTGGATGCCGGTTGTCAATTACTTATCCTGAGCTTTGTGTAATGCAGACAACAGCGATCATGGAAGCAGCTTGCAATATGGCCAAAAAGGGAGTAAAGGTTCTTCCTGAAATTATGATTCCGCTTATTGGAACAACAAATGAATTTGACTATCTGGAAAAAATCGTTCGCAAGACAGCCGATAATGTGGCTAATAGATCAGGTTTGAAAGTTAAATATATGGTCGGGACAATGATTGAAATTCCCCGAGCAGCATTGACTGCTGATAAGGTTGCCTTAAAGGCAGAATTCTTCTCGTTTGGAACAAATGACCTTACTCAGATGACTTTTGGCTATAGTCGTGATGATGCCGGAGTTTTTTTGCCGGAATATATCGCGAAGAAGATTCTACCTGATGATCCGTTTCAGACAATTGACCAAGAAGGTGTCGGGCAACTTGTAAAAACAGCGGTAAATTTAGGCCGAAAAACAAATAAGAAACTCAAGTGTGGTATTTGTGGTGAGCACGGCGGAGATTCGGAGTCAGTTAAATTTTGCCATACAGCAGGCCTAAATTACGTTAGCTGTTCACCTTATCGGGTGCCGATTGCCAGGCTGGCAGCTGCTCAAGCAGTCTTAAACCAAAACAGTAAGAAGAAAACTAAATCCAAAAAGTAAGCTATGGATGCAATTAAAGCCTATCTAGAAAGAATCAAAGATCTACCGCTTCTTAAAAAGAACGAAGAGATTGATCTAATAAGAAGGGCTAAAAAAGGCAACCGCGAAGCCCGGCGCCAAATTATTAACTGCAATTTAAAGCTGGTAGTAAATATAGCCAAGCATTACAGCCATTTCAACCTCACCTTAATGGATCTAATCGCTGAAGGTAACATCGGACTAATGCGGGCGATTGATAAGTTTGATACTCGCCGAGGCTACCGTTTTTCAACCTATGCTGCCTGGTGGATACGCCAGGCAGTAACTCGATCCTTGATTGATCAGGGAAAAACCATTCGCATTCCGGTGTATATGAGCGAGTTGATGTCAAAGTATAAAAAAGTATGCGAGCAACTGCGTCAAAAGTTCAGCCGTGAACCGATGCGCAATGAAATTGCCAAACAGATGAAGATGACTATCGAAAAGGTTGCTGAAATTGAACTCTGGTCGCAAAAAAAGGCTTCCTTAGAAGCTCCGGTGGGCAGTGAGGGCGAATCACAGCTGGGCGATTTTATCGAAAGTAGTGAATATGCTGATACTGAAACTAGCGTTGAGAAAGTCTTTACCAAGGAAAGAGTAATGGAGTTATTAAACTCTATTGGCGATAGAGAAAAGGCAGTTCTTGATTTACGTTTCGGAATAACTAACGGCCGGCCTCACACCCTAGCTGAGGTAGCTGAAAACCTAGGTGTATCGCGTGAGAGAATAAGACAGATTGAACAGGAAGCTTTAAAGAAGTTACGCAAATACACCCAAGAAGAAAGAAAAAGGGGAATAGAATGATGGAGCTGGAAAACTGCATAAGGGCAATTCCTGACTTTCCCAAACCAGGCATTCTTTTTCGTGATATAACCACTCTTTTGAATGACAAGCAAGCCTTTAGTGCCGCAATTGATCAATTAGCTGATTTACTTAAAGATCTAAAATTTGACTATATTGTTGCTGCTGAATCCAGAGGTTTCATTTTTGGCGGAGCCTTGGCCTATAAGCTAGGCTGCGGATTTGTACCAGTTAGAAAGCCGGGTAAACTTCCGGCTGAAACTCACAGCCACACTTA
>CAZFML010000049.1:0-8956 GCA_964519975.1 uncultured Planctomycetia bacterium | reverse complement strand
ATGGTTAGATAAATTGCTAATTCAACTGCTGCTAGATCTGAATCAAATAGCTCTTTAGTCTTTTTAACGACTACTTCTTTAGCGTAGCGCAAACTGGGAATAACTTCTTTTAAATAAAGATTATACTCACCAGCGGCCAGCTCATAAACTACATAGCTTTCAGGTTTGTCGCACATCTCTTTAAGCACCTTGGAATGCAACTCGCTATCTTGTTTAAGGTAGCCCCAAAGATTTTTAATTTCACTATCAGTTGTTTTTGGCCCTAAGGCTTCGTAGAGATTCCCAGAACTTTTTTTAAGCTGGGAAACTATTTCTAGAATTGTCTGAGGATTAAATTCTTCGGTCATAAAATCAAGTTTTAGCTTTAAGCTTGGGTGGCAGTGCGCTTTAAGGTCTTCAATTTAACTAAGTGTGTTTTCTCTTGGACAATAACTTTATCTAAAACTCCCTTTTTATCCTTTTTAATATACTCTTTTAAGGCGGTGTAGGTAAGAATGGATATTTTCTCAACTGAAATACCAAAATCGATAGCCTCGATGTCATTTTGAAATCGTTTACGAATATATTTTTTAATCAGATCCTGGGTAAAAATATATTCAGAAGCAATCGCTCCAAGATAAGCTTGATGTTCGCCGGCAGAGAACTCAACCACCAAATAATCTTTCTGACTATCAAGCATATCTTGAAATACCTTTCGATGGATTTCCTCTTGCTCTTTTAGATAAGCCCAAAGCTGTCTTATATTTTCGGTTTGACTCTCACGCTCTAAAGCTTCATATAGGTCTTTACCGTTTTTTTCTACCTCAACAGCGATCTTTAAAATCTCACCTGGGCTATAGTCTTTGCTCATAATTAATCACGCTTAACCTTAGCTACAATCTTTTTGGCTATCTCGGATAGGGAAGCCAGTTCTTTTTCGTCGGGAATATATTGAAAGTACTTGCCTTCGCCCAACAACTCTATTCCGGAAGTTTTTACATCTTGCTCTAGCTCTTTAAATCCGGCCTTAGACCAACCATAGGAACCAAAAGTAAATCCGAACTTACCCTTGGGCTTAAGTCCTTTTAAATAACTTAAGAAATGTGCCACTGAAGGAAAAACTCTATTGTTAAGGATCGGACTGCCAACAATTACCGCTTTAGCATAAAGGACATCAGCTACCACGTCAGAAATATCAGTACTGCTTAAACTTACCAGCTTTACTGGAACCTCGGCCTTGTCAATCAACTCATAAAGTCTGGTAGCTATTTTCTCGGTAGAATGCCACATGCTGTCATAAACGATAACTACCCGCTCCTCAGCCTTAGCAGTAGACCAGCGGTCATAAAGGTCGATAAGGGTCTCTATGTGTTGAGTCTGGCGCCAAATTAAACCATGGGAAGGACAAATTGACTCTAACTCCAAGGATTGTAGTCTCTCTAGAGCTTTTACTACCTGAGGCCCATAAGGCATAACAATGTTAGCATAATATTTTGCTGCCTCAGCAAAGGCAATATCTGCTCCCACCTCATCAACAAACCGCTCGCTGCTTGCGTAGTGTTGGCCAAAGCTATCATTAGAAAATAGAATTTTCTGCTCAAGCAGATAAGTAACCATCGAATCCGGCCAGTGAACCATCGGGGTTAAGTAAAACTGCAGGGTCCGTTTGCCAATTGAAAGCCTGTCGTCTGATTCAACGACCTTAAATTTCCAATTTTTTTTGAAATGTCTGCTTAAGGCCTCTTTTCCTTTAAGCGAGCAAACCACTTCAGCCTGAGGGCAAAAATCAAGCAGGGCATCGATTGAGCCGGAATGATCCATTTCGCTATGATTAGAAATAATATATTGGATTTTGGAGGGGTGTATCACATCTTTGATTCTGCGTAACATCTCATCATACCCACAGCTCTTCACCGTATCAATAAGCGTAGGCTTTTCATCTACTATAAGATAAGCGTTGTAACTAGTCCCTTGAGGAGTTTTGTAGCCGTGAAAGTTACGTAAATTCCAATCAACATGACCTACCCAATAAATATCATCGTCTATTTTAATCATATTTCACCCCACCTTGCTAAATATTAAGTCTCTACCTTTTCAAAGCTGTCCTTGCCTACTCCGCAATCAGGACAAACCCAAGAATCAGGAAGTTGCTCAAAGGCAGTTCCTGGTCCAACCCCAGAGCTGGGGTCACCTAGTTCTGGATCGTAAATATAGCCACATATCGTGCAAAGATATTTTCCCAGTTTTCCTCCTTTAACCTCGATTTTACCACATCGGCTACTGTTGTAAACCTCTTACTTAGGCCTTTGAACACAACTGTTTTTTCTTAATCTCTATAGACCTAAGAAGTGAATCGAAAGAACTCTCAAAAAGAGAGACTCCTTTCTTTAACAAGTCCTCACAAATATTATCTACATCTATAGTGAGTTCTCTTAGCTCATCAATTACTTGCCTAGCTTGGTTAATATCAGAAGTTAAAACGTTGTTTAGTTTTCCATGATCTAAGAAGGCCTTAAAAGTGGTCTCAGGCAGAGTATTAACTGTATTCTTACCAACAAGCCCACTGACATACTTTATGTCGCTGTAAGATGGGTTTTTAGTACTGGTTGAGGCCCAAAGAACTCTTTGAAAATTTGCTCCTTTGACCTTAAACTCTTTAGCCTCATCGGAAGAAAATGCATCTAAATATTCCCTATAAATAAGCTTGCAATTAGCAATCGCTGCTTTTCCCTTTAAAAACTCTAACCTGTCTTTCGTCTCACTGCTAGCTTTAAGTATCCTTTCATCTAGCAACTTGTCGACTACGCTATCTAGCCTACTGACAAACACACTGGCTACAGAGCGCAAATTACCAGCTTGGCCACCACTTTCTAAAAAACGCCTTAGGCCCTTTAGGTAAGCCTGAACTGTTTCTTTATACTGCCTTAAAGAAAAAATTAAAGTTACATTAACATTGATACCTGAAGCTAGCAACTCTTCTATCGCCGGGAAACTTTGGCTGGTTGCTGGAATTTTAAGCATAAGATTTGCTCGACTAACCTTATCCCAAAGCCTTCTGGCCTCTTTTAAGGTAGCCTCATTATTATAGGCGAGCTGAGGATTAACCTCTAGACTTACATAACCATCTAAACCCTTACTTTGATCATATACTGATTTCAATATATCTGCGGCATCTTGAATATCGTTAATCGTTAAACTATCGTATATTTGGAAAGTAGAACTGCCAGATTCAAACAATTCTTTAATTGCGGTAACGTAATCGGTGCTTGATGAAATAGCATTATCAAATATAGTAGGGTTAGAGGAAATTCCTCTTAAGCCCAACATAATCAACTCCTAAAGTTTTCCCTGTTCAATAAGCGGCCGGCTAATATAATCTAGCCAAGCACTCTGTCCAGCCTCAAAAAGTTCCAGAATTTTAGTTTCAGCCATCACTTACCCCTTTTTTTTATTAAGGTTTCATCGGCCCCTTATAGATAGTTATTTTGGGCTTGGTAAGAACTCCGCCCTTGCCCGAGTGCCCCCTTCCCGATAAAAACTCCTCAATATCAACAGTAAAAACAGTTACCAAATTATCTCCGTCCATATTCTCAGCCATAGAGTCTTTATGACGGACTATTTTAATCAATTCCCAACTCCTAAGCTTATGGGCTTCAAACTTTGCCACGTACTTAGCTCTGCCGCTACTGTCAGAAATAAAAGAATAGGGTCGATCTCCTAAGCCAAGACTTGAATAGGGTTTTTCTAGCCAAACCGTATAGACGCCTCTGGGCTCTAAACCCTTTAGCGTAAATTCAAGCTTGTTTTTACCTCCATAGTAGAGGTTTTCATTTAAATAGAGTTTCAACTCTGAGTTTCTATAAACAGATTGTCCCTTTACGGTAATTTTTGACTCAGCAAATACTGTAGTTGATAAGCTAAAAATAAAAACCAAAACAATAACTGCCTTTACTCTTAAGCTACAACTTTTCATGTCTTTCTCCTTTGTTATCAGAAAATTAAATTAGCAATAAACCCTAGGACTATTACCTGGGGTACAGCTACTATTGGAAACCAGATAGCCACTCGCTTCCCAAGATTATGCCATAACAGCCCGATCTCCGTATAGTCGGTAACTACTCCGGCCATAAGGAAAACAAAACTATTACCAAAGGCGCCGGTTTGCCTAAATATCTCAAAAGCCATCGGGGCTGAGCCTTCAGAACAGACCTCTATTATAGTAGCAACCAGCAAGGTAACTAACAACCCCAACAGGGTCGGACCCATATAATTGCTGAAGATATTCGAAGGAATATAAGCTCCGGCTAAACTGGCTAATCCGGCCCCAATTAAAATCCACCAGAGCACCATATTGCTTAAAGAAATCATGCCGCGGTATATTCCTTTTAGGTCTGATTTAAGGGTTTCTAAACAAAATTTATATTCTCTAAATCTTCTTTTTAAGTCCTGAATTACTGAAAAATCTTTCACAAAACTTGAAGTATTAGAATTTCTTTCGATGAGTCCTTTTTTTTCTAAGAATTGAAAAATAAAACCGGTTGTTATAGCAACTAGAATAGCTGAACCAATAATATATAAAGCTTTTAAACCAAAAAATCCTATTAACATTATGGTTAAAACCATATTAGCCCAGGGGCTAGCCAAAAGAAAGGCCACAACCGCCGGATTAGATGCTCCTTTTTTGTGCAGCTGAATTGAAAGGGCTAAAATTCCGTGTGAACAAACACTCATCAAAAACCCCAAAAGGACCGAATAAAAAATTGTCCGCTTCTTGGGTTTAGACAAAAGTAACGATATATAGTCACGCGGTATATAATGCTCAATTGCACCACCCAGAAGAAGGCCTAACAAAACCGCCCACCAGAGGGTTTTAAAATAAATAAAAAAGGTTTCCCGGAAAGGCACTAACCCAGAAACTATATAGGAAAGAGAAATTAGAACAATCAGGATTGCAGTAACGCTAAAAACTTTATTTTTATAAAAAGCTCTTTTACCAGAGCTAACACAGACCGCTAGTTGATCTTGGGAAATACCCTGGTCTTTAGAAAATTTATCTAAACAATGCCTGCTGCAGAAGAAATAAACTTCACCCTTATATTTGAGCTGCAAAGCCTCCTTCGGATCAACCTCCATTGCGCATATTGGATCTTTAACCATATCAGTAAATTCTTTCTATTTTATAAAATCAACATATATTGCTAAAAGTAAAGCTAACCCCGAAAATAGAAAAATAAAAAGGAAGTTTGTTTTATCCTTCTTGGAACGGAGCTGGCAAAGAACGGTTCCCAAAATCTCATAATCCTGATCTGACAAAGGCTGCTTGGAAAGTAGCTTTGGGCTTAAGTTTGATCGCTCAAGCTCCCTGTGCAGAATATTGTAATTTCTGAATTTATAAATAAAAAATAAAGAGAAACCAATAACTCCAGTGTACCAGAATACCTTAGCCAATCCGGGATTAAAACTCAGAGCAATATTTACCGCTCTCACTGAAATAGTGGCAATTAAAGCAATGAAAAAGAATATCCAGGTAACAGCTGACTCCCGGCATTTTTTCCTCACAAAACAGTCCTTACAAACAAACTTATTTTTCGAAGAATCTTCCATCATTTAATAGCCCTCAGCATATCCTCAAGTAAACCTTTGTGTTTATACTCCTCATTAATAATCTTAGCTACCTCTTGTTTAGCCTTATCCGAAGACAAAGCCTTCTGACAGCTCTCATAGAATGCGATTGATTTCGCTTCAACCTCAATTCCGACCTTTATTGCCTTTTTGCTATCAGCAATTATACTTTCTAGCTCTTCTAAGTTTTGATAAGCTTTAAAAATTCCAAAATCCATACTAGTTAACAAATCGTTATCTTCGGACTCATCTTCACTGACCTGGCGGGCTTCGGTTAAAAGGTATTCAAAAGTCCTTAAATGCCTTACTTCTTCGCTGGCTAAAAGCTCGAGAGTCTTTCGAGTTTGGTTGTCGTCGACTTTCTGGGCCAGCTTTTCATAGAAATCTACTCCATCTTTTTCTATTCTGGCAGCAATCCGGTAAGCTTCAAACTGATTAAAGTCAGTAATTACAAAATTCCCGTTTTTTTCTTCTATTTTCATCTTGACCTCCTTTAAAGATTCCAACTGCCCCTTTTTTTGGCAACCATATCCTTGCTGCAACACTTTACTTTCTTGGTAGATTTCTTGCCCTTGCCGCAGATAACACAAACGTAGGCTTTCTCTTTTTTGGTTATTCTCTTTTCCATTTTTTCCTCCAAAATTCCTCAGCTTCCTGTTCCATCTTTTCCAGACGATCATAGTAATCAGGAAACTCATTGAGATGAGCTAAGGCAATTTTTCCTGTAGTTAAAGGGTTGTCATTACTAACATTTGTTGCTGAATCAACCAAACCATGCTCTAGCTCTACATCTAGTCCTCGTCTGAACTGGTCAACATCAAACTTATCCCATTTAACCCCTAACTGCTCACCAATAGTTTTTGCTTCCTCTTCGCTGAATCTTTTTTTAGCTTCCATATAACACCGCCTTTCTTAATAGTTTTCACAAAGAAGTTCATAATAGCTTTGCGGATGAGCGCAAGCCGGACATGTATCCGGAGCCTCTTCGGCCTCATGAACATAGCCGCAGTTACGACATTTCCATTTAACTGCCTTGTCTTTCTTAAAAACCTTTCCTTGCTTAAGGTTGGCTAAGAGCTTTCGATAACGCTTCTCATGCTGCTCCTCAACTTCTCCTATTTCCTTAAAAACACTGGCCACCTCATCGAACCCTTCCTGACGGGCTGTATCTTCAGCTTCCTTGTAAAGCTTAGTCCACTCTAAATTCTCTCCGTTAGCAGAAGCCTCTAGATTTGCTGCGGTATCAGCAATGACTCCGGCTGGATAGCTGGCTTGAATCTCTACTTCGCCTCCTTCTAAAAATTTAAAGAATCTTTTGGCGTGTTCTTTTTCGTTGTCGGCAGTTTCTAAAAAAATAGCTGCTATCTGTTCATAACCTGATTTTTTGGCTACCGAAGCAAAGTAGGTGTAGCGATTTCTAGCTTGAGACTCGCCGGCAAAAGATGCTAGTAGATTCTTTTCGGTCTTTGTTCCTTTTATAGATTTAGCCATTTTCTGCCTCCTTAATTTTATATTTTTTCCATCGGTTGTTCGCAACAGACCAATTCTCCGCCACCGACTTTAGTTACAGTCACTTGATTTCCACAAACATTACATCGGTAATTTTCTCCTACTTCTTCAACTGCCATAACTTCTCCTTTTTAAGCAACCTGTTCTACTTCTTTAACTTCCGAAACCATCTCTTTTAATTTCTTTTCAATTCCCATCTTGAGGGTATAAGTGCTCATCGGGCAACAACCGCAGGCTCCGGTTAGACGAAGCTTAACTATACCATCTTCAGTTACATCAACCAGTTCAACATCTCCTCCGTCAGCCTGGAGAGCTGGACGGATTTCAGCTAATGATTTTTCTACCTTTTCTTTTAACATAGATACCTCCTTTTAATAACCAATAAATTTCTCGATCTTTATGGTGCTTCTATCGCAGCCGACTTTTAAGCATAAATTCTTCATAGCCTCTACCATTAAAGGCGGACCAAAAATAAAAATTATTCTTTCGCGCCAGCCCTGGATCTTCTCCTTAATTAACTTCTCATCAATAGCTCCGCTTAAACACTGCTCATCTCTTGGCTGGCAACCAGTAATTGTATAAATTACTTTAAGCTTGTTATACGAATCTTGCCAGCTATCAAGTTGCCTCCGAAAAGCTATATCCTCAGTACGGTTAGAATAGAGCAAGACCACATCGGTATCCAGATTCTTATCAACTAAATATTGAACAATAGAGATAACCGGAGTTATGCCGATACCGCCAACTAAAAAGGCTATATTTTTGTAGCTTTCATTAAATACGCAGCTACCGATTGCTGATTTAATTATTAATTTATCGCCAACCGCTAAAGATTTCAGCTTTTGAGAAAACTTACTTTCAGTTAATCGTTTAGTAACCTCTAGATAGTCTTGAGTAGGAGATGAAGAAAAAGAAAGATACTTATTGAGCTCTCGATTATTTAAATTTTGAGGATCAAAAATAAGTTGGGTAAACTGCCCCGCTAAAAAATCTACTCTTTTTTCGGGCTCAAACCGAAAACTTTCTATATCTTTAGACCTTTCTATCCGCTCAATTAAAGTTACCTTAATCTGATCTTCCATTGGTATTCTCCAAGCAATCCTTACAAGTTCCATAGAAATAACCCTGAAGCTCTTCAATTATATTTCCTTCTATTTTCCTTTCTTCCAAAACCTTACAGGGCCTCATATTAAGATCAAAGACCTTTTTGCACTTTTTACACAAAAAATGATGATGGGGGTCAATTCTAGCTTCAAAACAGGACTTATCAAACTGTATCCTTATCTCATTGATCACGTTTTTCTGTTTAAACAGGTCTAAAACCGTATATACGGTGGCTAAAGATACAGCCGGCATTCTGACCCTAACTTTTTCGTAAATCTCATCAGCAGTTAGATGCTTGCCTCGCTTAAGAAGGATTCGATAAACCTCTATTCTCTGAGGAGTCGGTCTAATTTCATAGTCTTTTAGTACTTTAAGGCTGTCTTGCATAGCAAATAACTATACAATTTTTTACTTAATTTGTCAATAACTATTTTTAAATAATAATGATTATTGATTGACTCTACAACATACAGCATATCAAGTGGTTATAAAACTCCATTAATAAAAGTCTTTTAAGAGCGCTTTCAATAAAAATCGGTAAGTTCTTGAAAAGTAGGGTCAGGGTATGTTACATTTATATCCTGGAGGGATTAGAAAAACTTAACAGCAAACCACGAGAGGGGCTTCCGTTTTGAGGAAGAGGCTCCAAAGACACCTTTGCGAGCAGAAACCCCTCTCCTTTTTTATCAATAACTCTATTTTGGATTAAGTGGCAAAAACTTTGTCTAGGAAAAGAGAAAGA
>CAZFML010000048.1:0-9004 GCA_964519975.1 uncultured Planctomycetia bacterium | reverse complement strand
TAACGGACATTCGCACCTGCGTAGTTCTTTACTTAAGACCAGTATTTTTGTATCGGTAAGTCGAGGAAAACTCGATCTGGGAACTTGGCAACAGGTAGTTTTGATTGATTTTGATACCCGGCCGCGGCAAAGATCAATAGTAGCAAAAATAATCGATTAACTGGACAGATACTAGATAAATATGGATTTAACTAAGCCTTTTGAAGACTACCAGCTAGTTTTTTTGGATCTAGAGACAACTGGTCTTGATGTGATTATAGGTGATGCTATATGCGAGATCGGGATTTTTAAAGTTAAAGACAGAAAAGTTATCGATAAATTTCACAGCTTAATAAATCCTAAAAGACCTGTGCCTAAAGAGGCTTATCAGGTTCACAAGATATCAGATCAGGACTTAAAAGACGCCCCTAGTTTTGAACAGGTAGCTGATAAGTTATTAGACTTTTTAGATGGCTGCGTGCTCTGCGCTTACAACGTTGAATTTGACTTAGGATTTATTGACCAGAGCTTAACAAAAATGAACTATCAGCCTTTAAATTTACCAGCGGTTGATATCCTAGCTATGGCTAGAGATGCTTTAACTTTACCGCGATATAACCTAGAAGCCGTAGCCAAAGCCTTAAGCATCGACTGTTCAAACGGTCTACATCGGGCTTTAGACGATGCCTTAGTAACTTATCAGACTTTTTTAAAACTTATAGACAGCTTTAAGGAAAAGCAAATAATAAGCTTAGATGATTACATATCCTTATATAGTTGTAACAACCAAATTTTTAAGGCTAAACAAAATCAAAAGATCACTTTATTGCGGCAGGCTGCCGATAAGAACTCTAAAATAGCCATAAAGCATTTTTCTAACTCTCAAAACTTAGAACAAGAGCAGGTGCTGCCGCTTCGGGTTTTTCAGGAAGGAAGATATTTTTATCTTCTTTATCAGGGCCAGGAGAGGCAATCGCGCCGGATACGCCTAAATAGGGTTTTAAGCGTAGAAGGTTAAGCTAGCGGCTGATTTACATAGTTTAGCTATTCTGGTAAAATAGATGAAACCAAAAAAGAGGGGGGCAAGATGGACGATATATTAGAGATTTTAGAAAGTAATGCTCGGGTTGGTTTAGAGGAACTAAAAAAGATAACCGGAAAGGATAAAAAAACAATTGACCGGGCAATCAAAAATTACGAAAAAAAAGGAGTTATTGTAAAGTATAAAACCGTAATTAACCGCCAGAAAATTAAAGGCGAGCGCGGGGTTAGGGCTATTATTGAAGTTAGGGTGGCGCCCCAAAAAGACGTTGGTTTTGATTTAGTAGCTGAGCGAATTTATCGATTCCCGGAGGTAAAAAGCTGCTATCTTCTTTCCGGAACCTATGATTTGCTGCTGGTAGTTGAAGGCGAAGACATCAACACAGTGGCAAGGTTTATCTCGGAAAAGTTAGCTCCTTTAAGTCAGGTAAGAGGAACAGCTACTCACTTTATGCTTAAGAAATACAAAGAAGACGGAGTGGTCTTGGTAAAAAAGGATAAAAACAAAAGATTAGCGATAACTTATTAAGAGATTATTATGATTTCTAAAAAAATAAAAAAGGTAGCTCCTTCGGGCATAAGGGAGTTTTTTGACTTAGTTTTAGGGATGCCTGAGGTGATTTCTTTGGGGGTTGGCGAACCCGATTTTATTACCCCTTGGAGAATTCGCGAGAAGGCTATCACTGCGTTGGAAGAGGGATTAACCTCTTATACTTCAAACCAGGGCCTTTTTGTTTTACGCCGAGACATCTCTGATTATTATAAGAAAAAATACTCTTTAAGCTACGATCCTAAGCAGGAGATTCTTATAACTGTTGGGGTCAGTGAGGCTTTAGATTTAGCTTTGCGAGCTATTTTAGATCCGAAAGACAAGGTTATTGTGGTAAGTCCTCACTATGTTGCTTACCCAGCATTAGTTGAAATCTCAGGCGGTGAGGTTCTCTATCTTATAACCAGGCAAGAAGATAATTTTAAAATCGATATAGATAAGCTAAAGGAACTTTTAAAGAAAAACCCCAAAGCTATTATTTTAAATAACCCTTCCAATCCTACCGGGGTTCATTATGCCCAAGATGAGCTTAAGAAAATTTGGCAAGTTTTGAGCAATAAAAAAACACTGATCATCAGTGATGAGGTTTATGATGAGCTAACCTATGATCAGAAACACACCCCTTTTGCTGGAATCTCTAAGTCGGCTAAAGAGAGAACTATTACTTTAAATGGCTTCTCTAAAGGTTATGCTATGACTGGTTTTCGGGTAGGGTTTGTCTGCGCAAATAAGGAAATTATTTCAGCAATGACTAAGATTCATTCTTTTTCAATTATGTGCGTGCCGACGATTTCTCAAGTTGCTGGCTCCGAGGCTTTGCTTAGCCAAAAAGAGGTAAGTTCGATGCGCAGCGCTTACCGAAGAAGGAGAGACTTTATCAATAAAGAACTAAACCGCATAGGGCTTTCTAGCAATTTGCCCCAAGGAGCATTCTATTGTTTTCCTTGCCTTAAACGATTCAATATAAAATCGCTGGATTTTGCTAAAAAACTTTTATTTCAAGAGAAGGTAGCTGTAGTTCCGGGGGTAGCTTTTGGTAAAGAGTTTAACTGTCATATCAGAATTTCTTACGCTAACTCTTTGAATAATTTGAAGGAAGCAATAACTCGGATGGAGAAGTTTTTAGCAAAGTTAAAATAGTCCATGTTAAAGCATAAAGTTCTAAAAGTCGGGAGAAAAACTATTCAGGCAATCTCAATGAAGCTTGGTAAAAAAAGGCTGATTGTGCTTTGCGGCCGGCGCGGTTATGTTATGTGTGGTTATTTAAATTTGCAAGTAGCCAATAAATTTAAGGATAGAGCAGTGGTAGTTACCGGAGTTTCTAGCATAAATGAGGCTTTAGCAGCTAAAGTATTTGCTCTAACCAATGAGGCAAAGGCAATTGGCCTAAACAAAGGACAACCAATAAAAGATGTTCTTAAGATCATTGCTTAACTGCCTTTTCTTGGTAGTTATTCTTATTTCTTTAGGTTGTAACCCGCAGCCAGAAGGTAAAGTTGAAGATTCATCCCTTGATAATTTTCTTAGTCAATATCAAGAGTTAGTTGCAAAGTATGAGCAGCTTCTTAAAAACAACCCCCAAGATCAATCTCTACGTCTTAAGCTAGCAGGTTTCCATTACAAGTTTAAAGACTATCAGAAATGCGCTGATCTAGTTAAGGGTTTTGACTCCCGAGAGGCAAAGATCATTTTAGCCAAAGCCTTTAGCAGACTCAAGGACTATGCTCTAGCTATTGAAATTTTTGAGCAGCTTAAACCCTTGCCTCAAGATCCGGAGTATCTTTATCTTTACGGAGGAGTTTTAGAGGAGAAGAACCTTTTTCCTAAGGCTATAAAGATATATAGTCAGATAACTGGCAGTTTTAAGCTTAAGGCTCAAAACCGGATAAAAGCAATTAAAGCTAAAGTTTCCGAAGGCATACCTCCAGAGATAGAGAAGATTTCGCAAGAGGCAGAGAGCTTCTTAGTTCAGATAAAAGACGATGCTGCTATTTATCTTCTGGTTGATGAACAGACTGAAATTACCTCTAAGAACACTTCACTATCTACAATTCATGTTATTGAAAAAGTTTTAAAAGAGAGAGGCAAGGAGCTGGCCGAAGTTGACATCGGTTACGACTCAACCTACCAGCGGGTGGAGCTAGAGTTTGCCCGTACCATAACTAAAGAGAAGCAAGTACGCTATGTCGGCGAAGAAAACATCCGTGATGTCAGCCGTTATCTTAACTACCCTCTTTACTCCACCTCCCGGGCCTTTATTGTTTCTATGCCTTCGGTAGAGGTTGGTTCATTTATTGAATACAAATTCAAAGTTTATTCATCAAAGCTGGTTAATGAAGACAAGTTTACCTTCGGCTATCGGCTCAGGGAAAAGTATCCTGTATTTAAGGCCAGGTTTAAACTAAAGGTTCCCAAAGAAAGCCAGATCCAGTTTAAATTTTTTAATCAAGAATATAGTAAAGAGTTAAGCCTTAAGCCTTCTTTTTTAGAACAGGGAGAGTTAAAAATCTACACCTGGGAGTTTAGCCAGATAAGTTCGATTGTCCCCGAATATTCGATGCCACCGCAATGCTATGTTAATCCGGCAGTATTAATTTCAAACTTTTCTTCTTGGGACCAAATCTATCATTGGTGGAAATCTTTGTATCAAGATAAGATTCAGACTACAGACCAGATGGATAAGTTTTTAAACGATCTAATTAAAGATTCGCAAGATAGCTTAGATAAAGCTAAAGCAATCCACGAGTTTGTAGCTAAGAATATCCGTTATGTGGCCATAGAATACGGGGAGGGCGGACACGAGCCTCACCTGGCTGAGGAGGTATTTATAAATCGCTACGGTGACTGTAAAGACCAGGCTATGCTTTTGGTTTCCCTGCTGCGCCAAGCCGGCTTTAAGGCTTATCCAGTGCTTATTCCTACTGATAGTGTTTATCCGGTAAGCGAAGAGTTTCCTTCGATAAATTTTAACCACGCTATCTGCGCTGTCGAGATAGACGGTGAACTTATTTTTATGGATCCTACTTCTGAAACTACGCCGTTTGGCAGCATCCCCCTTTCTGATCAAAATCGGCCGGTAATGGTATTTTTTGATCAAGACTACAGAATAACCACAACTGATGTTATTAAGGATAATAAGGTTAGCTACAACATGGAGATTGTAATTGATTCAGATGAAAATGCGAAAATTAGGCGACAGGTTGAAAGCAGCGGTTTTTTTGCTGCCTCTTATCGCTGGTATTTAAAATACAGTCATCCGACTATAATCGAGGAAGATATCGGTAAAAAAATGCGCGAGATATCAACGCTTTCTAGCTTAATTGATTACAAAATAGAAAATGGCGATGATTTTGATGCCAAGCCTGTGCTTAGCTATAATTTTTCGGCTGAAAAATTTTTAAATCCGGCAGGAAGTTTGCGGATTGTTCCTGTTTTGGATCAACTTCAGATAGATCACAAGCTTCTTAGTAAAGACCAAAGGAAGTTTCCTATAGATTTTGAAGGCTTCCATAGCCGAGAGGCTAAGATCGGAATAGTTTTAGCGAAAAATTTAAGGGTTAAATATCTGCCGGAAAGCTTTAGTCTAGAAAATCCTTGGTTTGAAGTCAAAGTTTCTTATAAAAAGCTTAAAAACCGCATTGATTTTTATCAAAATTTCCGAGTAAAGCAACGCTTTGTAGAAGCAGAAGACTATTCAGAATTTACCCGGCATTTAGAAAAGGCCATTTATCGATTACGCGAAGAGATTATTTTAGAGAAGATCCGATGAATAGAAAGAAGCCTAAGTCTAGTAAAGGAAAAGATTTTGAGATAAATTTTTATGAGAATATCTTAAAAGAACGCCCCGATTTTATTGGAGCCTTAATTTCCTTGGGAGACGCTTATACCCGTTGTGGCTTCTATCAGGAAGGCTTAACCGTTGATAGAAAACTGGCTAATTTGAAACCAAATGACCCGGTCATTCATTATAATTTTGCCTGTAGCCTTTCACTTACCGGAAAACCCAAAGAAGCACTTAAAGAATTAAAGAAAGCGGTTTTGCTTGGCTACGATGACTTTTCTTATATTTTGAAGGACGCTGACTTAAAAAGCCTTCGAGAATTGGATGAGTTTAAAATCTTTTTTAATAAACTTAGGAAGTTGAAAGATTAGAAAGCAGAAATTTAAATCCGGTTTTGTAGCCCTGATCGGTCGGCCAAACGTAGGCAAATCCACCCTCCTTAATAAATTAGTTGCCAATAAGGTAAGCATAATATCGGCTATACCCCAGACAACCCGCCACCAGATAAGAGGGATATTGAATTTAGATACCGCTCAAATAGTTTTTGTTGATACTCCGGGAATCCATTCTTTTAAGGATAAGCTAGCTTCCCATCTTAATACGGTTGCACAAAGGTCTATTGAGGGTTGTGATTTAATTGTCTATGTGGTTGATCTGTCTCGTAGGCCAGGCAGTGAAGAGGAACGAATAATCAAAATACTTAGTTTGCAAGAAATAAAGATAGTAATGGTTCTAAATAAAGTTGATCGAGGAGAAAAATTCGTCAACGACTATATCGATTTATGGCAGAAAAGAACTAAAAAGGCAGCCAGCGACTCTTTAGCCTATTACATACCGCTTTCAGCTAAAACCGGCAAAAATATCGAGCGTTTAAAAGATGCTCTCTTAGAGCTCTTGCCCGAAGGCCATGCCTATTATGATCATAGCTGCTCTAGTGATTTTCCCCAACAATTTAGAGTTGCCGATGCGATACGTGAAAAGTTATTCTTAAAGCTTAACAAAGAGCTGCCGCACTCTCTAGCGGTTGAGGTTTCGGAAGTTAAACCCAAAAAGAAAGGCATCTATGTAAAGGTAAATATTTATGTTAAGCGTAACTCTCAGAAAAAAATAGTTGTTGGTAAAAATGGCCAACTTCTCAAAGAAGTTGGTTCAGAGTCACGTCCGGAGATAGAGAATATTTTCCGAAAGAAAGTTTTTCTCGATATCTGGGTTAGTACCTTGAAAGACTGGCAGGATCGTCCCCGGATATTAAAACAGCTGGGATATTGGTGGGTTTAACGGTAGCGACGCAGCACGTCGCCAGCGTCTTCTTTTAATAAAAGCGATTTTGTCCCTTCGATGCCAAAATATTTTTTAGCCCTCGGAGTCATCAAATAAGAGACGGTGCCTAAGGCAATAAGAATATTGATTACGGCTACAATTCGTTCTTTGGCTATTTCAGCTTTTGTAGGCTTATCTTCCCCAGAAGCTATCAATCGCGAGGCAGTAAATTCTTTAACTCCTATGACATTCTGTTTATACTGTTGACTCTGTACGTATATTTCATACTCGCGTTGTAAATATTCCTCTTGGGTAAGGGGTGGAATGGCAATAACGGCAATGCCAAGGGAAATCACTAATCCGGCGGCAATAAAGGCAAGTTTTCTGCTTAAGACATAGCCATTAAATAAGGTTACTCCGATAATAATCCAGCCGATACCTAAGATTCGAAACATGCCAGCCAGAGGTCCCAGTCTTGTAAACTGAGAAAGGATTATTAAAGCACTTATGCTTATATATAAGCCATTAGCTATCCAGAGAATCCCTAAAATTAGAATCGGCAAGGGGATTTTCTTCTTTTCTTTCCATATATCTCTTAAGATGTTTTTTAGGCTATAAAGCAGATCGCCAGCTATTTTGCGTGATTTTTCTAGAAGGGCAAGCTCTTTAGAGATCGGCAGAAGAGAAAAAGCCACAACCGCAGCGGCTATTACTATTAAAACTATCATTATCCAAACCCAGATCATATTTGCCTCTCAAGGCTAATTATAACACCCCAGTCTTGGAAATAAAAGAAATTCTTGAGTAATATTTTAATCGGTCTATAATAGCGATAAACTCTTATCTTTGGGGAGGTACAAATAATGAAAATTTTAGGATTAATAAAAAGTCGAAGGTCAATAAGGAAGTTTAAAGCCAAGACCGTATCCAGGAGTATTATTCGGGATATTTTAGAAGCCGGCCGCTGGGCTCCTTCGGGCTTAAACAATCAACCTTGGCGGTTTATGGTTTTAGAAAAGCAAAACAAAGATGATCTTTGTCAATTTACGCATTACCGAAATATTATCAAGAGTGCCGATAAAGCTATTTTAGTATTTTTAGACAAAAGCTCTTCCTATAATTACCAGAAAGATTTAATGGCTATTGGTGCTTGTATCCAAAATATGTTACTCTACATCCATTCGCTTAGGCTAGGCGCCTGCTGGTTAGGTGAAATCTTAAACCAAAAGAATAAAGTTCAAAAACATTTTAAGCTGGTTAAGAATTTAGAGCTAGCGGCAGTTTTAGCAATAGGTGTTCCAGCCACAACCCCTAAGGCGACAACCAGGAAAAACTCAAGCCAGCTAATAATAAAATGAAGATCTGTAAACACTTCTCGGAATGTGGCGGTTGCCGCTTTCAAGATATTGCTTACGCTGAGCAGCTTGCTAATAAAGAAGATAAACTAAAAGCCCTTCTGGTTAAATCGGGATTAGCCACCCAATTAAAGCCGATTAACTCTAATCAACACTGGTATTACCGCAACAAGATGGAGTTTACTTTTGCTAGAGAGTCGGATACAATCTGCGGTTTATATAGCAAAAGTAAGAAAGGTAAGGTTGTTGACCTAGAAGAGTGCTTAATTTTTTCGCCGGATCTTCCAGCTATTTTAAAAACAGTTAAAGATTTCGTAAGAAAAAACAGCTATTCTGTTTATGACAAATATTCGCATCAGGGGTTTTTAAGAAATTTAATAATTCGCGAGACTAAATTCAGTGCTGAGCTTATGATCGGAATAGTTACTTCCAGCAGTCAAGAATTTAAAGCTAAACAGTTAGTGGAAGAGTTACAAAAGCTAAAATTAAAATCAAAAATAAAGTCTATTTATCGAATTGTTAACGATTCTTTATCTGATGCCGTAATCTTTGAAAAAAAGGAACTGCTTTGGGGTGAGCCTTACTTAGAAGAGAGAATAGGGGAGTTTAGTTTTAAAATTGGTATTGATAGTTTTTTTCAGGTAAATCCGCAAATGATTGTAGATTTTTACCGAAAACTCACCCAGTATGCTAACCTTTCTCAAGATCAGCGAGTGTTAGATCTTTTCTGCGGCGGCGGTTCTATAGGGATTCACTTAGCTAAAAGCGCAAAGTTTGTCTGGGGGGTTGAGGTAGCCGCAGAGGTTATTGATTTAGCCTGGCAAAATGCTAAACTCAACAAAATCGAAAACATCTCTTTTTTTACTTCTGATGTTCGGCACTTCCTTAACAGTCAAGGCAGCTTTTATAAAGAGGTGGATTTGTTGGTTCTTAATCCGCCCCGGGCCGGACTTTCTAAGAAAATTATCAGGGCTATTTTAAGGCTTAACCCACAAAGAATCATTTGCTCGAGATTTGGAACGCAAAATACCTACCTCA
>CAZFML010000047.1:0-9095 GCA_964519975.1 uncultured Planctomycetia bacterium | reverse complement strand
AAAAAAGAAAAACCGCTTTTCCCACGCATTGATGCTGATTGATTCTCATTGCCACTTCAATAATCTTTCTCAAATCACCAGAAAACAGGTTCTGGATTGTGCCCAAGATTCGGCTCAATATTGTTTTATTGATTCCAGTATTGATTTAAACAGTTCTTTAGCTTCAAGCAAATTATCAGTTAGCCATGAGCACATATACACATCTTTAGGTTTTCATCCTTTATCGGCAGAGAGCTTTAATCAGCAAACTCAAGCTGCTTATGAAAATTTGATTAAAGAAAACAGTAAGATTATTGCTGTTGGTGAAATTGGCCTTGACTACAAAGCAGCTTTAGCGGCCAAGGATCAGGAAGAAATCTTCAAGACCTTTATCCAGCTGGCTAAAAGCAATAATTTGCCGATAACTATCCATAATCGGATTGACCCTGAAAGTGATAAATTAAAAACCCCCCAGCGGGTCTTAGAAATAATTGATCAATTTTATTCAAATTATGAAAAGGTGATCTTTCATTGTTTCTCGCATTCAGTAGAAATTCTCGAGAAAATTATTGCCAAATCCGGTTTTGTATCTTTTTCTTTGAATATTTTGCGTAAAGCCAAGAAAATACTAAAGTCCCTAGAAGCCTGTCCTTTAGAAAATCTCTTACTGGAGACCGATTCGCCTTACATGAAAATAAAGGATCGATCTTCTACGCCCCTAGATATAGTTAAGGTTTACGAGCGGGCTGCCGAGATAAAAGGTTTATCAAAAGAGAAGTTAGAAGAGCAGGTTTTTTCCAATGCCAAAAGAGCTTTTTGCTTTAATTACCGAGGTAAACAGTGACATCAGTTAAGTTTAAAAATAACCGTTTGTTTTATCTTGATCAAACCAGGCTCCCTTTATTTGAAGTTTGGCTAGAGTGTCGTAGCTTAGAAGATGGTTTTAAAACTATTAAGCGCTTAGGAGTAAGAGGCGCTCCTTTAATCGGGGTCTTTGCCGCTTATTGCCTTTGTATTCATTTAAAAAAGCTTTCGTCAGACAAGGCGCTATTTTCTAAGCAGCTGAAGGAGTCTTTGAGATATTTAAATTCAAGCCGTCCGACGGCAGTGAATCTTTCCTGGGCGCTCAAGCGCCTTAAGCAATCAGCTAAAGGTAAAGATGTTTCAGCAATAAAGAAAGCTATGCTTAGCGAAGCAAAAGCTATTCATCGGCAAGATTTATTGCTCTGTAAAAAAATGGCTACTTATGGGTTAAGACTGATCAAAAAGGGCGATCAGATTTTAACTCATTGTAATACCGGCTTCTTAGCTACCTCTGGTGAGGGGACGGCTCTTTCGGTAATCTATGCAGCAGCCAGAAAATATAAGAATAAGCTGATCGTATATGCCGATGAAACCAGACCACTCCTTCAAGGGTCACGTTTAACTGCTTGGGAGTTGTTAAAGAAAAAAATTCCTTCTTTTGTAGTTTGCGATAATATGGCTGCTTATCTTATGCAAACCGGTAAGATCGATAAAGTTTTTGTTGGTGCTGACAGAATTTCAGCTAACGGTGATGCGGCTAACAAAATCGGCACCTATACGGTAGCGGTTTCTGCCAGCTATCACAAGATACCTTTTTATGTGGTGGCACCGTTTAGCAGTTTTGATTTAAAGCTCAAAAACGGCAAGCAAATTCCCATTGAGCAACGCAACCCTGATGAAGTAAGAAAGATAAGGGGAAAAGTTTCAGTGGCTCCAGCTGAAGTGAAAGTATACAATCCGGCATTTGATGTAACTCCCAGTAAGTTGATTACGGCAATTGTAACTGATAAAGGTATTATTTATCCACCGTTTGCCAAGAATATCAAAAGACTGTTATGTTCCAAAAAGAGTTAGCCTGGATAGAGTTTTTAAAAAAAAGTGTACCTAAATTTGGAGGGGTCTTGACCGGAATCCGCGATGATTGTGCTTTAGTTAGAGTGGGCAAGGATAAATTTTTGCTTAAGAGTGATTTGTTCATCGAGGATATCCATTTTAAGTTAGGAAAGTTGAGCTTTAAGACTATTGGGATGCGGGCAGTAGCCAGGGTGCTTTCTGATTTTTCAGCCTGTGCTGGTAGGCCTAAATTTATCGGTATATCCATAGGTATTCCTGCTAAACTAAAGATTGAAAATTTAAAGCAAATTTTAAATGGGGTAGTTAAGCTCTCTAAGGAGTATAAGTTTTCTTTAGTTGGCGGAGATACTTCAAGAAGTGATAAGTTATTTTTAGATGTTTGGGGAGTAGCTGAAGTTAAAAAGTTTATTTCAAGGTCTGGAGCAAAGTCCGGGGACTATATTTTTATAAGCGGTAAACTGGGAAAAAATAAATTAACTGAAAGTTTTAAGCCTAAATTAAAACAAGCTCAATTCTTAGCTAAGAATTTTAAAATTAACTCGATGATCGATATATCCGATGGTTTTGTAGTTGATCTTTACCGGATTTTAAAGGAAAGTAAAAAAGGAGCCTGTATTTATCGGCAGGATTTGCCTACTAGTCGAGGAGAGTCTGATCTTTACCGTGGTGAAGACTATGAGTTGATTTTTACGGTAGATAAAAGCGAGAGAAGGCTTAGGACTTTAAGGAGTAAGTTTTTTTGTGTTGGTCGGGTAAAACCTCAAAACTTTGGCTATAAGTTTAAAAACAAGACTAAGTTAAAAACAATAGCCTTAAAAGGCTACAGCCACTTTTAGCAAGCATGAAATTAAAGCCAATTCTAAAATTAGAAAGCTCATCAGCTAAAGAAACTAGAGCCTACGGTCAGCTGTTTTCCAAAGCTTTAAAAAGCGCTGATCTGGTTTTGTTGTTCGGAGCCTTAGGCGGAGGCAAAACCACATTTACTAAAGGTGTGGTTAGAGGTTTAGGATTTTCGGGAAGAGTTTTAAGTCCTTCATTTACTCTGATTCGGCAGTACCCAGCTAAGAGTTTTAAGGTTTATCATGTTGATCTCTATCGTCTGGATAAGCGGGCAGCTTTTGATTTGGGAATTGAAGATTTTATATATCGAAGGGGAAGTTTAACTCTTATTGAGTGGGGAGATAGAGTTGATCAAGAGCTCGATAAGTATCTGGCAGTTGACTTCTCCTATTTAGCTGAAACCAAAAGAAAAATTGCAATTTCAGCCAAGGGCTACTCTAAACAAAGGTTAAAAGATATAACCAATGAACTTATTGGCAGTTGATGCTTCTTCAGAAAACATTTCTTTGTCTATAAAATATAAAGGTAAAATTGTAACTAATTTTAACCAAAAAAGACAGTTCGGGGCTTCTCTGCTTATTCAGCAAATCGACCGCGAATTAAAGAAAAACCGTCTTAATTTAAAAGATTTCGATGCCTTTGTAGTCGGTTCCGGCCCGGGTTCATTTACTGGCCTGCGAATATCTTTTAGTGTGGTTAAGGCTTTTATCTTAGTTTTAAATAAACCGGCTATAGCCTTGGGAAGCTTTTTTGCCTGCGCTCAAAGCCTGACTAATAATTCTAAAAAAATAGCGGTAATTTCCGATGCCCGGCGTAACCTAATTTACGGAGCTTGTTTTACGGTTAACAATGGAATTTTAAAGCGCCAAGCTAAAGAGAAGCTTTATCAGTTAGATCAATTTGTTAAAAATAAGCGCAATTACTTGTTTGTTACCTATAATAGCGATTTAAGAAAAAAGGTTTTAGAGATGGATCGAAAAATTAACTTTTATCCCCAAGATATTTATCCTCAGGCTAAGAATTTGCTCATTCAGGCTGACCTGTGTTATAATAAGGGTAAATTTGCCTTAATTGATAATTTAAAACCGCTATATTTACATCCAAAAACATGTCAAATCAGAAAAAAATAATTCGCCCGCTTTGGATCGAAGTCGATTTAAAGGCTTTAGCCAATAACTTTAAAGCCATTAGAAGTTATCTTGGTAGCCAAATTAAGATTATTGCTACTATCAAGCAGTCGGCTTATGGCCATGGTCTTATTCCAGTAGCTCTCCAGTTAGAAAAGGAGGGGGCAGATATTTTTGGAGTTGGCAGCATTGAAGAAGCCTTAGATTTACGAAATAGCGGTCTAAGGGGGAAAATAATTGTTTTAACTGCCGTGTTGGATGACTTTTGTGACTTGTTTTTAAAACACAATATTATTCCTACTATAGTTGATTTAGGGTTTGCTAAAAAGCTAAACCGAGAGGCCAGCAAAAGAAATTCACAAGTAGCCGTACATGTAAAAATTGATACTGGCATGGGCCGGTTAGGATTTTATTACAAAGATGCCCATAGCTTTATAAAAGAGTTAGCTAAACTTAAGAATTTGAAGCTGGAAGGTCTTTATACCCATTTTCCGGTTGCTGATACAGATCCCGGATTTACCCAATATCAAATAGAGGCTTTTGACCATTTAATTGGACAGCTGGATCAGGAAGGCATAAGCTTTAAATTCCATCATTGCGCCAATAGTATTGGTCTTATACGCTACAGGGGTGCTCATTTTAATATGGTCAGGCCAGGACTTATTCTTTACGGCATAAAGCCGGTTCCCGAGATAGCCTTAGGAGTTAAACCGGAATTAGCTTAAAAGTCAAAAGTTATTTTTACCAAAACCATAAAGAAAGGTATGGGGGTTAGCTACGGAAGAACTTTTATTGCTAAAAACAGCCGCTATATTGCCACAGTGGCAGTTGGTTATGCTGATGGTTATCCTTGGTCTTTATCCAATAAGGCTCAAGCAATCATTAAAGATGAGCTGTTTAATATAGCTGGCCGGGTTTGTATGGATCATATTATGATTGATTTAAAAAGAAAGGCAAATATTAAGCCTGGAGATGAAGTTATTTTGATTGGGAAAGGTAAGAAAAGACAGATATTAGTTGAAGATTTAGCCGATAAAGCTAAAACCATTCCCTATGAAATCGTAAGCCGCCTTTCGGAAAAAATCCCCCGGATTTATAAGTAGCTAGTTTTTTTTGTTTATGGCAAAACAGATTGGGCGGTGAGGCCAGCATCCCAGATTATTATCCAGTAAACTTCAGTGCCGCCAGCTAACAGCATTACGTTACCAGAACCGACACTGGTATTACCATCATCTACCGTCTCATCTATTTTAACTGCCGAATTATGAGGCACAGCGCATTCGAGATTGACTCCCGTCGCTTCACACCGATCATCCATAAACAAACCTATATCACAGTCAGCTCCTTGGCCTCTGTTTACGCAATCTAAACCATTTATACCGGCCCAAGGATGAGCATTCACTACTCTTTCTAAATAAGGCCCATCCCAGCCCGATAAACTCTTCACATTAGTCATAAAACCATTGTCGGTTATCCTGATCCAGCTGTTAGCTAAACCGGTTAACGGATCAAATGGCCCTGTTCCCACAATCGGCCAGATTCCGGTGTCAGCATAGTGAGCGTAAACAGCGGTTTTATAAGTTTTATGGTCACCGATCGCCTGGGAAATCTTCGCTTTCTCAATCGCCTTAAAAGCATTAGGAGCAATGATTGCCGCTAAGATGGCAATGATAGCGATAACTACGATTAGTTCAATTAGAGTGAATGATTTTTTCATAAAGGTATCTCCTTTTGTTTAATTATACCACTTAAAGGGGGGGGGATTCAATAGGGGAAATTCTATCTTATAAACTTTAAGCCGGTTAGGCCGATGGTTAGAAAGAACAGCGGTGCTACCCAGGGGCTGATTGCTGCCAGAATAATTCCTGATTTTCCCAGGGCAATGCTGAAAGAGGAGATAAAGTAGTAGATAAAGCCAAAGATAAAGCCTATTCCTAAAGAAGTTAAGCCGACTCTGCGGTTTCTGATCTCTAAACCAAATGGCAGAATGCCGATAACCAGAAAAAAGTGAGAGAAGGGGTCCATTAACTTCTGGTTATATTGAATTATTAGTTCTTTCAGCTTTTCTTGGGAGCCGATTTTTTTAAGCTGAGTTATCTCGCGCTTTAAATCACCTAAGGGGGTAAACTCAAGAAGAATACTTTTTTTAAGCAGTAGTTCCTGGGGGTTTTCAGCTAAGGGAATGTTTCTACTGCTTAGGTTGTTGCTGCCGATTCTTTTTCCTTGCTTATCAAAAAAGTTTTCTTTAACTAAGTTTGCGGTCCAGGTCTGGTCTTTATAGGTAATAGTTTTACAGATGATTTCTTTTATGAAGTTACCTTCTCTGTCTTCTTGGAAGATTGCGACATCGGTTAAGGTTTTCTCCTGGGGTGCGAACTCTCTAGCAAAGAAAACCATATTTCCCGATGAGAATTTAAAATTTTGTTCTTTGCCTGATCCGGAAAGATCTTTTTTAATAAAGCCCCTTTTGATTTCCTCAACTTTTCTTTGGGAGTTGATCAGCACCTTTTCCTGAAGGTAGAAGGCAGAACAGGATATAATCAGAGAAAGCACAATTAAAGGCATAGATATCGACATAATGCTTACTCCGGCTGAGCGCATGCCGACGATTTCGTTATTTTTGTTAAGCTCACCTAGGATATAGAACATGCTGATAAGCAGAGCAAAAGGACTTACCCATTTAAAGATCCAGGGAATCATTGCCAGGTAATAGCGAATCAGCATAAGCAGCGGGGTTTTTGCTTTTAAGATATCGCCAAGGTTTGAAAGGGTATCAATGACAAAGAAAAGGCCGATAAATATGCTTAGGATAAGGAGGTAGCCTAAGGCGGCAGTTTTAATGGTATATTTATCGAGAATGCGCATGCTTATAGATAAACAAACTTCCCAGGATTATAACTATAAAGTTGGACATCCAGATGCCAATGAAGGGAGTTACTATTTGACGTTCAATAAGAGTTTTTCCTAAAATTAACAGTAGATAGTAGGTGAGTGCACCCAGGAAAGCAATGAGGAAATTTATCGATTTTTCCCGGTGGCGGATTACCAGGGAGATTCCAAAGCCTAAAATAGCAAAGGCAAAGATTGATAAGGAGAGATTTATTCTTTCATGGAACTCAGTTTCAAAGTCGGCAGTTTCGATGCCTCTTTCTTTAAACTGATTAATTTTAGCTAGCAACTCTTCAATTCTCATATCCGAGGGTTTTTTATCAACTTTTACCTTTTGCTGCTTCTCAATCGGGATATCTTTAAAGAAGACTTTAAAGTTTCCCCGAATGTCGCGCTTTCCCGAAGAATCAATATCGTGGTAGTAGACATCTTCTAGTCTCATTTTTAAGAGGTCTTTTTCTACGATAAACTCACCTTGTTTGGCTACGATCATCGTAGTTGCTTTTTTATCCTGTTCGTCAAGCATATAAATTATGACGTTTTTTAACTTATTTTCTTGTTTGTCGGAGACGTAAATAACGTGGTTGTCAAAATGCTCCAGAAAAACTCCCGGTTCAATGAAGGCCGATATATTTTTCATCAGTATTTTCTTTACGCTATGGTAGCGGTAGTTAAGCTCAGGTATTACCTTATCGTTTAAGATAAATAAAAACAGGGCAAAGATTAATCCGACTATCAGAAAAATATGCAATATTTTAAAAGTTGATACTCCGGCTACCCGCATGGCAATTATTTCATTGTCAGCAATTAATCTTCCCATGGATAACAGTACCCCCATAAAAAAAGCCAGGGGTAAGGTGTAGCGCATAAGCGGCGGGAAGGCAAACGAGAGTAAGGTAAAGGCATCTTTGATATGAATTCCTTTACGGACGATCATATCGGAGACGTCAATAAGCTTTCCCATTAAGAGGACCGTACTTAAAATCAGAAAGGAAAACAGAAATACGCTGAAGAAATCTTTAAGAATGTAGTTACGAATTATCTTCATTGGGTTGTTTTAGCTAAGGTTATGACTGTAACTATGTTTGCCCCTTTTTCTTTTAAGCTTTTAGAGCAGGCGGCAATGGTTGCTCCGCTGGTAAAGATATCATCAACTAGGAGAAAATTCAGATTCTTAGCTTTAGATGAGGCTCGAAATATTCCTTCTACGTTAGGGGTCCGATCAAGCTTAGTCAGCTTAGTCTGAGACGGCCTTAATTTAGTGACCTCTATTATATCATTGTTCAAGGGAATTTTAAAATGATTTGATAAAGCTTTAGCTAGGAGCTGAGATTGGTTGTAACCGCGCATTTTTAGTTTATCCCGATGCATGGGGACGGAAATTATATAGTCATGGTAGTAAGATACGAAGCCTATTGCTTTTAGATGCTGGATCATCAATCCAGATAAGAAGTCGGACAGATAGTCGCAGTGTTGGTATTTGAGCAGTTGGATAAGGTTAATCAAAGGCTGTTTATATTCAGTTGCGCTGATTGCTCTTTGGTAAGGATAGAGCTTATTTGAACAGGGTCTACAAGTTGAATATGGAGATTCAGCTAGCGGTTGGCAGCAGAAACGGCAGCGGGGAGGTTTTAAAAATTTTATTTTCGCCTGGCAGCTAAGGCAGAGGTAGTTTTGGCTAATCTTTCGCGCGCAATATAGGCAGGTTAAGGGAAAAAGCAAGGTTTTAAAGCTTTCTAGGTATTGTTTAAGCATGACAGTATTGTAGTCTTTTTTGGTTTAATTTCAATAGCTTAGTTTCTCTATCTTTAAATTTGTAGTATAATATAGAAAAGAAGGAAAATAGCGATGATAAAACTAGCGATTATTACAGCATTTATCTATTGGGTCTTCTCAGGCCTGATAGATTTTTTTATTTTTACTAAGTCCAGTCTTGTTAAGAGTATTTTTCTGCCTGGCCTTGGCGAGTCTTTGAATCGGCTGTTGGTGGTTTTAATCCTGATGGTCATGGCTTTTTATTTTCGGCGCAGCTTAAGGAAAAGCCGACTTATTGAAGATGAGCTGGATAAAGAGTATAGTTTGTCTCCTTTAGCTTTAGACCGGAACGGAGCATTGGCTTTTGTGTCTGATGTTTCAGGAAAGATCTTGCGTTTCAATCGGGCTTGTGAGGAGGCTTTCGGATATTCCTTTATAGAGGTAAGGGATAAACATTTCTGGAAGCTATTTCTTGAGCCGGAAAGCGCCGAAATAATGAAAGAAAGATTTAGCCATCTTGATAGAGAGCTTTTTCCTAAGGAGTATGAAAATATCTGGTTGGCTAAAGACCGGCGGCGTATTTTTATAAAGTGGCATAGTAGAGTTATTTTTGACCGGCAGTCAAAG
>CAZFML010000046.1:0-9111 GCA_964519975.1 uncultured Planctomycetia bacterium | reverse complement strand
CTGAGATTTTATTTTTCATATTGATCTATTTTTTCTTTCAAACCTGTATAATCGGGAAAATGAGATAAACCTTCCTTATAATACTCAACTGCGGTTTTTAAATCACCGAGTGCGACATAAAGATCGCCTAAGTGTTCATAAATCTCAGGGTCTTTGATATTAGCAATAGCCTTTTCTAAATATTCCTTAGCTTTTTCTAAATTTCCTTTTTTAAAATAGATCCAACCTAAACTATCCAGGTAAGCACCGTTTTCCGGCTCAACCTTTAAAGCCTTCTCAACCATCTTCTGAGCTTGATCGAGGTTTCTGTCCTCAAGGGCATAAACGTAAGCCAAGGAGTTTAAAATCGGAGCATAAGCCTCATCAATAGCTAAACCCTTATTCCAGACCTCGATTGCCTCCTTGCGCCTGCCAGCCTCATCATAAAGGTAACCTAACCAAAAAAGAGCAACCACATGTTTAGGATTAAGTTCTAATATCTTCTCGTATATTTTTATTGCTTCTTGAGGTTTCTGTTTGTAAAAATAAAACTGGGCTAAGTATTCGGAAATACCTATATCCTTAGGCTTCAACTCATGAGCGGTTTTTAAAAAATCGCCGTATTCAGACTCAAGCTGGGTATCGTCATGAGTTAAGGAGTAGATAAAGATTAAAAGCAGTGAGACATCAAGGTTGGTGGGGTCTATTCTTTTCGCCTCCATTAACACTGCTTCGGCTTTCTCGAACTCATCCTGACGCACCAAAGCCTCAGCTATTTTTAAACGCAGGTGGATAGAATCGGGATCTTTGGCCTTGGCCCGATAAAATGACTTCAGAGCCTGTTCAAAGTCACCGTTTTCGAAATAATAAAGGCCCTTTAAGTAGTCACTGTAAAGACTGGTAATCTGTTTTTGGCTTTCGGCAAAAATCAGGGGTGGGTTTATTGAAAAATTTAGGAGGAGACTGATTATTAAGCCAAACAGAAGTTGTTTTGAACTGCGGGTCAACCCGGCTATAAGCTTCACTTTTATTCCTTGTAGTAATCGACTTTAACGAGACTTATGTCGTTGCTGTTTTCTTCTTTTTTTAAACCAGTGTCTTTTAACTTTTTTTAACTTTTTCTTTCTTCCGCAAGGCATATTCCCCTCTCTAGTAGATCACCTTATTCAAAGGATACTCAATGATCCCTTGAGCTCCCTTTTCTTTAAGTATCGGCAGAATTTGACGCACTTTACTTTCCTCAATAATGACTTCGCAGGCAACCCAGTTCTTTAAAGTTAAAGAAGATATAGTGGGTTTTTTTAGAGCCGGCAAAAGCCTGAGTACTTCGTCGAGATTTTCTTTTCTAATATTAAGTTTTAGACCTACCTTATCCCTTGCTTCCAAGGCTCCCTTAAGAAGCAAAAGTATGTACTCCATCTTTTTTTTCTTCCATTTATCTTTGGCCGCTGATTTATTGGCAATGAACTGAGTGGTTGATAAACAGATTGTAGCAATTTCTTTTAAGCCATTAGCCTTTAAAGACTCTCCGGTCTCAGTGAGTTCAACAATGGCATCAACTAAGCCGCTTTTTACCTTAACTTCAGTTGCCCCCCAGCTGAATTCCACATCAACCGATATCTTTTTGCTTTTAAAAAATCTTTTAGTATAGCTGAAAAGTTCGGTGGCTATGCGTTTTCCTTTTAAGTCGGATAATTTTTTTATCTTGGAATCATCTCTTACTGCTACTACCCAGCGTACCGGATTAAGCGTACGCTTGGCATAAAGCAGTTCAGCTAAGCGTAACACTTTTGATGAATTCTCTAAAATCCAGTCCTCTCCAGTAATGCCGCAGTCAAGAACCCCTTCGTCAACATAGCGCGACATCTCCTGAGCCCGGACCATAACTATTTTTATCTCCGGCTCATCGATTGCCGGAAAATAGGATCGGTCGCTGGTGTAAATATTAAACCCAGCCATCCGGAAAAGCTCAATAGTCTTATCCTGCAAACTTCCTTTAGGTATACCTAACTTCAATACTTTCATAATTAATCTCCAACGAGGATTAATTATATAATGCTATATTTAAATTGTAAAGGGAAATATTAATTAAACCTAAAGGTCTGTAATCGTTTTCAGAGCAATCTCCGTAGCTACTTGAACGTCAACCCAAAAATATGTTATCCTTTAATGGAGGCTCTCTATCTTAGGGAGCCAATTGCCACGGACCCTCTCTCCGATTCGTCGGGGAGGGGGGTCTTCTTAAATAAAAAAAGGGAGGGCTCTCCTATAAAGAGAATCTTCCCTTTTTTTTGGTTAGTCTATTTTTACTTAGGCTTACAGACGGTAGAGCAAGCTGCTGCCTTAGGGTTTGCTGACTTCGGGCACTGTCCGATCCAGCAATAAAGACAGAGTCTATCTTTGGGGAGTCCGATTGCCTCTACCATATTATCTACGGTCTGATATCTAAGAGTAGTAACTTCTAAATCCTTAGCAATCCATTCGACCATTTTTTTATACTTCTCAGAACTAGGATCGATGTATTCATGGACATCTTCTAAATCGCGGCCCTCAAGACTTCGAATTGCCCTGCGAGCTGCAAGTTCACTGGTGCTGCGGGTTGAAAGATTAAACCTACAAGGAAACATTAACGGCGGACAAGCAGGACGGACGTGAATTTCCTTAGCTCCCGAATCCCAGAGTTTTTTTACGGTAAAGTTCTTAAGCTGTGTTCCCCGGACAATTGAATCTTCGCAGACAACGATTCGGTTTCCATCAATTATTTCTTTTATCGAAATAAGTTTCATCTTAGCTATCAAATCACGGGTGACTTGAGAGGGCGGAATATAACTCCTTCCGTATCCAGGGGTGTATTTTACTAACGGCCGGCGATAAGGCTTGCCGCTTTCCATAGCATAACCTATAGCATGGGCTGTTCCGGAATCAGGAACTCCTGAAACAACATCAACCTCTATATCTTTATCACCTTTGGCCAATTGACGACCACAGCGCTCACGCACAATCTCGGTATTGATAGCTTCATAGTTGGAAGCCGGAAAACCGCTATAGATCCAAAAGAATGCACAAATTTGATTGGCGTCTCCACCTTTCCTTTTTTGCTCCATACCATCCTCGGTTATTAGAGCTACTTCCCCCGGCCCTAAGTATTTAACAATTTTAAAATTATTGTTTACAAAGCTACAACTTTCCGAAGTAATTGCAAAAGCATCGTCGCGTTGGCCAATCACCAAAGGAGTATAACCGAATCTATCCCTGGCCGCATAGATACCATCTTGATGCAGAAGCAAAAGCGAACAAGACCCTTCGATTTTAGAAAACATCTTCTCAATTCCGTCAATTAAATTATCGCCCTGATTAATAAGCTTAGCTACCAGTTCAGTCTCATTAACCCCGCATTTGCTTACCTCGGTAAAGGAAACCCCCTTTTTAAGAAGATCTTCGGCTAACTCGGAAACATTCTCAATCAAGCCGTTAGTAACAATACAGAAAGGCCCAAATTTAGAATTTAAATATATTGGCTGCTCTTCAAGAGCACTTATAACTCCGATACCCTTGTTACCCTTCATCTGTTTATACTCGTCATAGAACTTGGACTTAAACTGGGTTTGGGCAATATTGTGTATCTGGCGGCTAAAACTTTCCCCCAAAACTGCCATCCCGCCATATTCAGTGCCTAAATGGGAATGATAATCAGTACCATAAAGCACAATCTCCGCACAATCTTTTTTGGAAACCGCTCCAAAAATTCCGCTCATTGTTTACCCTCCAGTTTTATTAAAACTCTATATTACAAAAAGGCTTTTCGACGAAAAATTAGGATCGCTGGTAAGATTAACCCCTAATCTTCTTAAGCCGGCTTCATCTCCCGGTGTAGGCATGTGAGTTGTATGTACCTCGCAGTTTCTAAGCTCTTTTAGCTTATCTATCGCTAACTGAGCTGTGGGGTTGGTGGTTGCACTTATACTTAAAGCAATTAAGGTTTCTTCTAAATCTAAGCTAAGGATAGCTTTCTCGGACATATTCTTCTTTAGATTTTCAATCGAAGTAAGCACTGCCGGCGATAATAAATGAATTTTATCGGGAATCTCAGCTAATTGTTTTATCGAATTTAAAATTAAACTTGATGAAGCATGCATAAGTAAAGAGTTCTTTCCGGTAATTATTGAGCCGTCTTTTAACTCTATAGCGGCACCGCAAAAAATCCCTTCGTTACCTTTACCGTTTTCCTGAGCCTGGGCAGCTGATTCTCTGGCCGGAGTAACTACTGCTCTGTCTTCGGGCTTAAGATTTAACTCATCCATGATTAACTCAACTCTTTCCACAGTACCCTTATCAACAAACCCCATGGCGTGTTCGCAGTGGTAACGAAAGAACCTGCGAATGATTTCCTGCTTTGCGGCTTGGCTTACTGTTTGATCATCAACAATGCCAAAGCCAGCCCGGTTTACCCCCATATCAGTAGGCGATTTATAAAAAGACTCAGCGCCAGTAATCTTCTCCAATATCCGCCTAAGCAAAGGAAAAGCATCGACGTCGCGATTGTAGTTAATCGCGGTCTGAGAGTAAGTTTCCAGATGGAAAGGATCTACCAGGTTAAAATCGCGCAAATCAGCAGTAGCAGCCTCATAAGCAATATTCACCGGGTGTTTAAGGGGAATATTCCAAATCGGAAAGGTCTCAAACTTTGCATAACCGGCCTTAACGCCCCGCTTGTATTCATGGTAAAGTTGACCCAAGCAAGTAGCTAGTTTTCCGCTTCCCGGACCTGGACCAGTAACTACTACTAATGGTTTTTCAGTTTCGATATAGGTATTGGCTCCATAGCCTTTGTCGCTTACGATTAAATCTACATCAGTAGGATAACCTTTGGTAAACTGGTGGGTAAAAACCTTCAAACCTCTTTTTTCTAACTTATTTTTAAAGATTACCGCTGAAGGCTGTTCCTCAAAACGGGTAATTACTACTGCCGCAACATTAATCCCCCAGCTTCTTAAATCATCGATTAATTTTAGGGCGTCAACATCATAGGTAATTCCAAAGTCAGCCCGCACCTTCCTTCGTTCAATATCTCCGGCATAGATACAAAGAATAATATCAGCCTTATCCTTAAGTTTTTGCAGCAGGCGCATTTTAACGTTAGGGTCAAAACCGGGCAAAACCCGAGAAGCATGATAGTCAAAAACTATCTTTCCGCCAAACTCAAGGTAGAGTTTATTGTTAAACTTCTCAACCCGTTCTAAAATGGCCTGGCTCTGCTCATTCAAATACTTTTCATTGTCAAAACCTGTCTTTTTTACCATCTTTAACTGCTTCCTTTAGCTTCTAGCCTGGCACTCCTCATTCGCACTTTGTGAACGTTGCTGATGATACTCCTGTAAAGATTTAGGCACAATTTTACTCTCTTTAGCAGCCTCAATACCTTCAATGCTGGCCTCAGCTGCGGCCATTGAAGTAATGTAAGGCACTTTATACTGAATAGCCTTCATTCTAATGTAGCTGTCATCGTACTTACTGCCTGATCCGACCGGAGTATTAATCACTAGTTGGATTTCCTTATTTTGAATGGCGTCAACGATGTTCGGTCTTCCCTCATGCAGCTTTTTAATCAAAGTATTATCTATGCCGTTATCTTCTAAGAAGCGGCTGGTGGCAGAAGTTGCATAAATTTTAAGACCAGCTCCGATTATTCTCTTAGCGATCGGCAAAAGAAACTTTTTATCTTTATTAGCCACGGTCAGTAGAACATTTCCCTCTAAGGGAAGCTTTGAGCCAGCAGCTGCTTCAGCTTTATAGAAAGCTAAACCAAAGGTGTCACCAATGCCCATAACCTCTCCAGTTGCTCTCATCTCAGGACCCAAGAGCGGATCAACCTCAGGAAACATGTTAAAAGGAAACACCGCTTCTTTAACTCCGACATAAGGAAGTTTCTGGATTTTAAGCTCTGGGAAATCACTCAATTTTTTACCCAGCATCACCTGAGTAGCTATCCGGGCAATTGAAATTCCGGTCATCTTTGAGACTATCGGCACTGTTCGCGAAGCCCGGGGATTAGCCTCCAAGATATATACCTTATTATCACAGATAGCATATTGAATATTCATCAATCCGATGACCTTAAGCTCCTTGGCAATCTGAGCTGTGTATTTTTCAATAGTTTCCAGATGTTCTTTTTTAATCGTTCGCGAAGGAATTGCACAGGCTGAATCACCGGAATGCACTCCGGCTAATTCGATATGTTCCATAACTGAAGCTACAAAGCAATTCTCACCATCACAAAGAGCATCGACTTCAGTTTCGGTTGCTTGCTCTAAAAACCTATCTATTAACATCGGATACTCCGGGCTGATATCGATTGCTTCCTCAGTATATTTTCTAAGCCTTGTTTCATCATAGACGATCTCCATACCCCGGCCGCCCAAAACAAAAGAAGGCCTGACCATTAAAGGATAACCTATTTTGTTGGCAATAGCGATAGCCTCTTCCAGCGAACGAGCTGTTCCGCTTTCCGGCTGAGGGATTCCTAATTCAATCATTCGCTTTCTAAAATACTCTCTATCTTCGGCTAAACGGATACTCTCGGGAGTTGTTCCTAAAATCTTTACACCATTATCCTTTAACTCTTGAGCGATATTTAAGGGAGTCTGGCCACCGAACTGAACAATTGCTCCTTGAGGTTTTTCCTTCTCATAAATCGTCAGTACATCTTCTACGGTTAACGGTTCAAAATAAAGCTTGTTCGATGTATCGTAATCAGTAGATACGGTCTCAGGATTACAGTTAACCATAATCGACTCATAGCCTTCATCACGCAAAGCAAAGGCAGCATGAACGCAGGTGTAATCAAACTCAATACCCTGGCCGATTCGATTAGGACCACCGCCCAATATCAGTATCTTCTTATCACTGGGTGATACTTCCACCTTATCCTGGCCAATATAAGTAGAATAATAGTAAGCGGCATTCTCAACCCCGCTTACTGGCACGGCATCGTAGCGTCCAGACATCCTGAGCTTAATTCTTTTTTCTCTAATATCTTTTTCTTTTACTTTAAAAAGTTGCGAAAGGTATCGATCGGAGAAGCCCCATTCCTTGGCTTTAACAAACTTTTCGTCTGCTAACTGATCCCAACTTTCCTTTAACAACTCTTCTTCAAAATCTACTAAATCCTTCATCTCCTGAATAAACCAGCGGCCGATATGGGTAATATTATAAAGTTCTTCTACTGAACTGCCCCTGCGTAAGGCTTCGTAGAGTAAAAATATTCTTTCACTTGAGGGGTAGGAAACTCTCCGCTGCAGTTCTTCCAAGGATAAACTTTTAAATTTCTCAATGCCTAAGCCATAGCGTTTTGTCTCTAGCGATCGGATAGATTTTTGAAAAGCTTCTTTAAAAGTCTTGCCAATACTCATTACCTCACCAACTGCTCTCATCTGAGTTCCCAGCATATCTTTAGCCTGAGGAAATTTCTCAAAAGCCCAGCGGGCGAATTTAATTACTACGTAATCACCCCAGGGTTCGTATTTCTCAAGAGTACCTTTCCTCCAATAAGGAATCTCATCCATAGTTAATCCGGCAGCCAGCTTAGTAGAAATTCTGGCTATCGGAAATCCGGTTGCTTTTGAAGCTAAAGCCGATGATCGAGAAGTCCGGGGATTAATTTCAATAACCACTAAGCGATCGTCCTCTAAATTATGGGCAAACTGAATATTGGTGCCACCAATAACTCCGATAGCTTCGACTATTTTATAGGAATAATCCTGCATTTTCTTCTGCAGGGGTTCGGGTACAGTAAGCATCGGCGCAGTACAGAAACTGTCGCCGGTATGAACACCCATAGCATCAATATTCTCAATAAAGCAAACAGTAATCTTTTGGTTTTTGGCGTCGCGAACAACTTCTAACTCCAGCTCCTCCCAACCAATAACCGCCTCCTCGACCAAAACTTGATTTACGATACTGGCTGAAAGACCTCTGCTGACAATAGCCCTCAGCTCCTCGATATTATAAGCTATTCCTCCGCCAGTTCCGCCCATAGTATAGGCCGGCCGTAAGACTACCGGATAGCCCAACTTCTCAGCAATAGCCTCAGCCTCTTCTACTGAACGGCTGATTTCTGATTTCGGTAAAGGAATCTCGAGCTTATTCATCGTCTCCTTAAAAGCTAAACGATCTTCGCCGCGCTCAATAGCATCGGTCTTTACACCGATAACCTCTACGTTGTATTTCTTTAATACGCCTGATTTATAAAGGCTGGAAGAAAGATTAAGCCCGGTCTGGCCGCCTAAATTAGGCAAAAGAGCGTCAGGTTTTTCTTTTTCAATGATCTTCTCTAAGCTCTCCATGGTCAAAGGCTCAATATAGGTCTTATCAGCCATACCCGGATCAGTCATAATAGTTGCCGGATTAGAGTTAACCAAAACCACTTCATAGCCTTCTTCTTTCAGGGCTTTGCAGGCTTGAGTTCCTGAATAGTCAAACTCGCAAGCCTGACCAATAATAATCGGTCCCGAACCAATGATTAAAACCTTGTCAATATCTTTGCGTCTTGGCATTGCATCTCTCCTTTTTTGCTAAGGCTCTAAAAATAGTGAAAGCGCCCCCCCCCTACTTCATTGTTGGTAAAAAGGACGCCTTTGTCATCTCTACTATAAATACCAAAGTAAAGGATAACAATTTTATAAAAAATGTCAAGATTTTTTTTATAAATTTATCCTTGGTGCAGCCTCCCGGAAGGTACAGCGGTCTAAAACTTGATTTTAGACTGGACTATTGCCGTAAAATCTGCTATCTTTATTAAGATGAAACACCAGCTAAAAACCGGCATAAGTTTCGGCTTAACTTCCGGGATAATTACCACCTTAGGGCTTATGGTCGGACTTAACTCCGGAACTCACTCTCGACTGGCAGTTATCGGCGGGATATTAACCATTGCCATCGCTGATGCCTTTAGTGATGCTTTAGGTATACATGTATCAGAAGAGTCAGAAAATAAACACAGCCACAAAGAAATCTGGGAATCGACCAGCTATACTTTTCTATCGAAATTAATCTTCTCGCTTACTTTCCTAATTCCCCTGCTCTCTGATTCGAGTCATATAAAAATAAACACCGCTGGCGACTCGTTTACCATCT
>CAZFML010000045.1:0-9339 GCA_964519975.1 uncultured Planctomycetia bacterium | reverse complement strand
CAAGAACAGCCAAAGCTTTCTCGACTTCCTCCTTTAAACAGCCGCCGGTAGATAAAAACACTTTCTTTCCAGAAGCTGCCACTTCCTTAAGTAAATTAAAGTTATTGATATCGGTAGTATGGATTTTAAAACCGTCTATCCCGATAGAGTTAAGCTCTCTAAGTGATTGAAAACCAAAGATATCTGAATAGAACTCTAACCCGGCCTGGTGGGCGGTTTTAAGGGCTTTTTCCCAAACCTTAAGCGGAAGTTCCAGGCTTTTAAAAAGATCGTAATACTGGTAATCCGGCAAAGCCAGTTCATCGGCATAAAAAATCTGAAACTTGACACTATCAGCGCCGGAATCTATGGCGGCCTCAACAAAACGTTGGACTAACTCTTCTTTGCCTTCGTAACCTTGAGCGATTTCAGCAATTATGAACGGTGCGCGTGTTGCCATTTTTTAAAAATTTTTTTACCTGGTTAATAACTCTTAACTGCTCCTTATCCGAAAGCCCGGGGTATAAAGGAAGGCTCAAACATTCAGCAAAATAATTCTCGGCTTCAGGCAAATCACCACGCCGGTAACCAAAGTTTTTTCGGTAAAAAGATAAAAGATGAACTGGGATATAGTTTACTTGAGTTAAAATATTACTCCCTCGTAAGTAATTATAGAGTCTGTTTCTTTGGTCCTTCCCAACTCTAATCACATACAAATGATAAGATGCATAACTATCGGGGCGTTCATAAGGCAGTTTAATTTCCTTGATTTTTAAAAAATGCTGCTTGTAAGTTTCTGCCAGCCGGCGGCGGCGACTAACCAACTTATCCAGTTTTTTGAGCTGGGAAATTCCCAAGGCACATTGAAAATCGGTTATCCGATAGTTAAATCCCAATTCTCTGATATCATAGAACCAACCCGGCTGAGAACTACCTTTAATAATACCGTGGTGTCGTAAGCGCAGGGCTTTCTCATAAATAGCCTTATTATTGGTAAGTAAAGCTCCCCCTTCTCCGGTAGTTATATGCTTTATCGGATGAAAACTAAATATGGTAAGGTCGGAATTCTTGCAGCTGCCGACCTTTACCCAGGAAGGTTTATTTTTAAGCCGGTATTTAGCTCCCAAAGCATGGGCTGCATCCTCTACCACCTTGATACCATACTTATCGCAAATATTTTTTATCGATTCAATATCGCTAAGCGTACCCATAAAATGAACAACAATTACCGCCTTTACTCTTTTCCTTTTGGAAGGAGTTTTTAGAAATTCTTTTAATTTCCCAACATCCAAATGATAAGTCTTTGAATCTATATCAATAAATCCGGGTCTTGCACCCACATAAACAGCGCAATTAGCACTAGCTGAAAAAGTAATCGGCGATGTTAAACTTTCGTCTCCTCTGCCGACTCCTAATGCCAACATTGATAAATGAAGGGCAGAAGTCCCACTAGAAGTAGCTAGAGCATATCTGGCCCCGGTATATTTACAAAGAGACTGCTCAAAACTCCTTACCCTGGGTCCTTGAGTAAGCCAGTCCGATTTTAAGGCCTTTACTACCTCCTTAATGTCCTCTTGGTCTAAGTATTGACGGGCGTAGGGAATTGTTTCCATTCTCCAAGCTCCTTAAGCATTTTTTGTAAATCTTCAACTTTTAACCACTGTTTATTTTGATCGCTCCGATAGCTGAAACCCTCTTCCAGCGAAAGGCAGTCTTCATATTTATTATGCACCTCTCTGGTTTCAAAAAATTGCGGCAAAATCACATACATTCCGTCAAACCGCTTAGTTTTCCGAGCCTCATCCTCAGAGACTAAGGTCTCATGTACTTTTTCTCCCGGACGTATACCAATAATCTTAAAGCTACAATCTGGATCAATTGCTCTGGCTAAATCCACTATCTTCATTGAAGGGATTATCGGAACAAAAACCTCCCCGCCTACCGATTCCTCCAAAGCTTTAATTACTAACTCTGCGCTTTGTTCCAATGTCATCCAAAAACGAGTCATCCTTTCATCAGTTAGCGAAAATTCCTTTAAACCTTGTTCTTTAAAGTTTAAAAACAAAGGAATAACACTCCCCCGCGAACCAACAACGTTTCCGTATCTTACTACTGAAAATTTTACTGTTTTTCCGGCATAAGCATTAGCGGCTACAAAAATCTTTTCAGCCACCAGTTTTGTTGCCCCGTAAAGATTCACCGGATTAACTGCCTTGTCAGTTGAGAGAGCAATCACTTTTTCAACTCCGGCATCAATTGCCGCATCAACAATATTATCAGCGCCATCTACATTGGTCTTAACTGCCTCGGTAGGGTTGTATTCTAAAGCCGGCACCTGCTTTAGGGCTGCGGCATGGATAACGTAATCAACCTTTTCAAAAGCCCTGCAAAGCCTGGCCTTATCCCTAACATCTCCAAGAAAGAACCGTATCGGATAATCTTTCTGGGGAAAAATCTTAGCCATCTCAGACTGTTTAAATTCATCCCGGCTCAAGATAATTACCTTTTTTGGTTTATGTCTGGCAAATAGCCGCTCGGTAAATTTCTTTCCGAATGATCCAGTACCGCCAGTAATTAAAATCACCTTGTCATTTAACATATTATTTTTTTCCTCCTTTTAGTAATAGTTAACTTTTTAGATAAGAAAACCAGCTAAATTTCTATATCCATGAGCCACCTTTTTAAGTTTTTCAAGCAGTTCATGAAAAGCGCGACCAGCCCCCATCTCAATATTGTCGCAAATAATTAATCCTGAAGTCATATATTTTAAAACAGTTTGCAATTCAAAACTAGTATGTTCATAGGTATGAAGACTGTCGTGAAGAAAAATATCCGGAGCCTGGAAAGTTTGAGCCAAAACAACAGGCAGAAGTTGACGAGCATCGCCAAGGCGCAAATCCCACCTGGTTTTTAAAAAACCCGGCACTAGCCATCCGACTTCTCTTGCTCCAGTTGAGGTTTGGGCACCATCTTTTAGAAGTTTTCCTTCGGGATTAGGCAAATCTATAGAAATAAGCTTACCTTTTTGATTATGATGCATAGCTAACAAAGCCATAGTACTCGATTTACCATAAGCTACTCCGGTCTCAACCATAAGCTGAGGTTTTAGGGCTCGCACTAAACAATAGATAGTTAAAGAGTGAAAACGAAGATCATCAATGTGCTTTAAAGCTGAGGTTTCTAACTCTTCTAGCTTCCCGGAAAATTGTTTCTTAAATTGCTGGTCTTTTCCAAAATCTCTAAAATAACTAATGATTGCCTGAGGATTAACCTTGCCGAGAGTACTGATAAACTTTAAATAGTTATCATCTTCTATTAAAACGTTTACTTTCTCCCATTCTTTATATCGAGAATCCAGAGCATCAATCACCTCGGCAGTCCGGTTAAAGCTATTAATGCCATGGTTAACAACTCTTGGGTATAAAGGAACTTCCAAACCGCGAAAGTTTACTTTATTCATTAAGCCTTCCTTAACTCGACACAAGCCACTCCTCTTACCGGATCGCTCATGTTTATATCCATCTTCATTAATTTTCCGGGGTCCTCATCCTCAACCCAGCCGGCTTGGCCGCTATCGCGAAAAAATTTCTCCTCTATTACCTCCAGGCCGCTTTCAGCTAAAAGATTTTTCCATTCACTGTCTGTATATTCTTTATACAAAGCCCACAAACCCTTGGAATCACAAAGGGCGCAAATTTTTCGCGGGCCCATAGGAACAGTCAGCAGCAAAGACCCGCCAGAAACTAAAATTCTTTTTATTTCAAACAAAGCCTTTCTATCTTCCCGACAATCTTCATAAACCGGAAGATCTCCCGGATACTCCTTAGACCGTTTAAATACTGTATTAACTTTTTCATCCGGCTCAAAACTATCAAATCCAAAATGTTCCAATGTAGAAATTAAAAAGATTAAATCAAAACTATTATCAGCAAAACCAGTATTCCGAGCATCAGCATTATGAAAATCGTAAACTTCTCTAATATCGCAATCCAAGTATTTAAACCTATTAAGTACTCTATCAATATCCACAATGTCCAACCCGGATAACTTACAACCAGTTACTTCTCTAAGCTTAATTTGGGCCTGGATCAACATCGGATCAGCCAAAGCCAAACCAATCTCCAAAATTTTCTTCTGTCCTTGATAACGTGATATAGCCCAAGGCACCTCCACACAACGCTCGTCATAACCCGGGAACCATGGAACTTTTAGTTCAAACTCACTAGGCCAAACCTTTTTCTCGACTTTCTTGATCATTCCCAAGAAGCAATCTCTAACCGACTCAACTACCATCTCAAGTTACGCCCCTTCTCTTGTCGACTTTGTATCGGACCGGATATATCCGGATCCCACACATCTCAATCTCTCTAAATCATAATCTACCATCATTTTTACCAACCCCTCAAAAGAAACTTCTGGCTTCCAGTCAAATTTAGCCTTAGCTTTACTGCAATCGCCTTTTAATTCATGTATCTCGGCCGGACGGTAAAAGCGTTCATCAACAGTTAGATAGTCTTTATAGTTTAAACCAACATATTTAAAGGCTACTTCTACAAACTCTCTCACTGAATGGGTTTCGCCAGTAGCAATAACGTAATCATCAGGGCTGTCCTGTTTAAGCATCATCCACATAGCTTTGATATAATCTCCGGCAAAACCCCAGTCTCTTTTAGCCTCTAAATTGCCTAATTGCAAACCTTCCTGCAAGCCTAATTTTATTCTAGCAACAGCATTGCTGATTTTTCTAGTTACAAATTCAAAACCCCGGCGGGGCGACTCATGGTTAAAAAGAATGCCATTAACGGCAAAAAGATTATAAGCTTCACGATAGTTTTGGGTCAAATGATATCCGGCTACTTTAGATATTCCGTATGGTGACCGGGGATGAAAAGGCGTAAGTTCATTTTGAGGAGATTTTTCGGCTATTCCAAACATTTCAGAAGAAGCCGCAAAATAAAACCGGCAATTAGGGGCTTTTTCTTTAATTGCCGACAAACAATAATGAGTCCCGTTAAGGTTAGTGTTGAATGTCGAAAACTCATCTTCAAAGGAATAACTGACAAAACTCTGAGCAGCCAAGTGGTAACACTCATCAGGAGCTATCTTTTCAATTATCTTAAATACACTAGCATAGTTCTCTAAAGATGCTGAATGAATGGTTATCTTATCCAGGATATGCTTGATCCTCCATAGCCTGTGTTCAACATCCTCCAAAGCGACTCGACGGACAATGCCGTGAACTTGATAACCTTTGTTTAATAAAAATTCTGCTAGATAAGACCCGTCTTGACCAGTAATCCCAGTAATTAAAGCTTTCTTCATTTGTTTTCTCCCTTCATTTTTTATCTAACCCAAAAATAGCATGTTTAGCCCAAGAAAAATAACGTACTCCGGTAATCAAAAACAAAAATGGCAGAATATAAGCCCGTGACCAACCCGGGCTTCTTAAAAACGGTGTAAGAAATTCCACCCTTAAAGGATGAGTTAAAGACCAGATTTTTCTTCTAAACGGCCAGGAAGAAGCATATTTTCTATACACTTCCCAGTCACTCCTCCCGCAACCCATCCAACGATAAATAACCGACCGCATGTTTTCCGAGCCGATTTCCCAAACGATTGCATCACTAACGGCAAAGTTATGCCCCTGCTTAACCAATCGATCGCAAAGATCAGCATCATCAGCCCAGCCCATTTGGCGATCATAAGGAAATTCTTTTTGTAGCTTAGCATGAAATAAAGTCGGAGTGCCGATAACCTGGCGCTCTCCGGGATAATACCTTGCTTTTTTATATAAATCCATGGCCGAAGCAAGATAATTTTTATCGGCATATTTTAAATGAGTTATCGCTGAAACTCCGGAATATTTTTTTTCAACTAACCATTTCAACATCTTGTTAAGCGTACCGTCAGGTAAAACGTTATCACTGCCAAAATTTAAAATATACTTTCCTTTTGCTTTATTAATTCCCATATTCCTAGCCTGAGCAAGTCCTTCTCGCGGATCAGTCAATATCTTATCGGTATAGCGGGAAGCAATTTCTCGAGTCCGATCATCGGAGTCAGCATCAACTACAATTATCTCGCCTACCCCATTATTACGTAATGAAGATAGACACTCTTCAATGATCTTTTCTGCATCCCAAGTACAAACAACAGCTGAGACTTCTGAAAGCTCATAAGCCATTTTATTCAACCCATCCTTTCTTTAACATTTTATCCCAACAGGCTTTCACAACTCGAGCATCATACAAAGCATTATGTCGCTGGCCGCTAATGCTGGCTTCTGCGAATTCTGCTCTATCTATAGTTGGATCTATACCGTTTAGTAAAAAAATTGTATCTAAATCCATGTGGGATCTATGGTCAATCTGTACTGGCAGCCGATCATGCCAGGATTTTAAAGTACTGTCGTCTCTAACTTCTCCCCAGATATTATAAAGCAATACACTATCCATCTCTTTGCCGGCAGAAATTAGCTGCACCTTTTGGTCCGCTGAGATTTCTCTAAACCAATCTTCAATAAGCTTACGAGCTTCTAAGGTAGAGACTTTATTTCCTTCCAGCAAACTCAAAATATTTTCCTCTAACCAAGGAGTAACTTGAGTAGGCTCATAGTCACTTAACTCAAGATATAGGCTACGGCCGCACTCACTCACAAAGCCAATCGAAACTAAAGTAGTATTTTGCCCTCCGCGAGTAAACTCAGTATCAAAAAAGATTCTCTTCATTTTAGGAGAACCAACACTAGCTGCCTCTCTATCGGTTGCTATTTCTTTATATTTAGCAAAATAAAAAGATAAAATCTCTAAATCTTCAGGGGTATCTAAATCCACTGATTTATGCCGCAGCATATAGTAACCTTTAGTTTTTTTAGGCATCCAGGTCTTCTGTTTATAAAAAGCTTCACAGCGCGTCCAGCACATAGAACTGTTATCAACAAAGGTCTTAGGGACATCTTGAGCACGCACAGTAGTCATGTTATCGATACAAACTAAAGGCTGGATATAACCTTGATCGTCAATTATATGAGCCGGATAATATTGATAACAGTCGGTAACGCCGGTAACCGCCTCAGTCTGATCATTGGAAATTAATAAATTAAACGCCTCCTTGATATCTTGAGAGTCACGCATCGGAGCGGTTGCCCATAAAAGACAAAAGTTATCGTATTGCTTTCCCTTTTTTTTCATTTCCTCTAAAGCGTGTAAACAAACATCATTTAAAGATGCCTGATCAGAAGCCAAAGCATCTGGTCTTCGAAAAGGAATAACGATACCTTCCTTTTTGCAGATATCGAGAACCTTTTCCGAATCAGTAGAAATAACTACATCCTCGAAAAGTCCTGATTTTTTAGCGGCTTCGTAGGTATAGAAAAACATCGGCTTTCCGAAAAAATCCATAAAATTCTTACCGGGTATACGAGTTGAGCCTTCACGAATAGGAATAATAGCAATATTTTTCATTTTATTTTTAAGTTTTGATAAACCTTCCCTGGGCCCTTCTTTGATGTAGGGCATTTTTAAGCTGTAATTTCCCGACTACTCTCTTTTCGAGAGTAGGAGAAAACTCAAACAGTACCCTTGAAGCAATACCGCAAAAATAGCTGAGATATTTCTTCCAGGGGTCTTTTGAGGCGGCTTTAACCGAATGCCAGCCGATAATTGCACCCATATAAGCAACCATGCGCTTATAGCTTTTAGAAAACTTAAAAAAGTAGTCTTCCTTGACATAAGTATCGTCATATAGATTTCTCTGCCAAAAAGTGCTTACTGCATAAGGATTAGCCACATTTTGATAAATACACATACCAGCATTTTGATACTTAGGCCTAAGCCAAAAATCAGTAAAACCTTCCTTTTGATGATACTCCTCATAAAGAGGTGTATCAGGATAAGGAATTACTGCCCCATAAAGCTGAAAACAATCAATATATTTACCTAACTCCCGAATAAACTTGATATCGTTACGAACCGAATCAGGGGTCTGCCAGGGAAAACCAGTCATCATATTTACATATAAAGGCACCTCGTATTTAGCAGCTAAACGGATTGCCTCATAAGCCTGGGCAGCTGTGTAGCCTTTTCTGACTCTCTTTAAAGTATTATCATCGGCGCTCTCAACGCCTAAGGAAATTTGATCGCAACCTGATTCCTTAAATAGCTTGAGCAATTCGTCATCAACACAGTTAGCCCGGGTTTGAGCCAGCCATTTAAAGCCCATTTTTTCCTTAATCAGCCGTTGGCAAAATTCAACTATTCTGCCTCGGTCAAGGCTGAAAGTTTCATCGGATATATAAAAAGTTTCTACTCCGTATTTTTTATTCCGGTCAACCATATCGTCAATCATCGCATCGGCAGTTCTTGAACTATAACGCATCCAGGCACTATGCGAACAAAAGGTACACTGAAAAGGGCAACCCCTTCCTCCGAGAATAACGTTTAGCCCTTTTGTTGAGCCGTCAACTAACCGATAGGGAGTTAAATCTAATCCAGTTATATCTAAGCTTCCTAAACTATCTAAATCCTTTATTCGCGGTGCGGATGTATTATGCACAATTTGCCCATTTTCCCGAAAACTAGTATTTCGTAAACTTCTTCTCTCCTGAGAATTCTTACCCTCCCTAAACCATTGGCAAAAATCATCAATAGCCAGCTCGCCTTCGGCCCGAACAACAAAATCAGCACCATTATCCAATACTTCTTGAGAGCAAATAGTTGGATGGTCGCCTCCGGCTAGAACTAAAAATCCAGCCTGGCTTAATTTCCTCTGCAGGCCATAGATATCTAACAAATTAAGAGTCGCATAAGATAACCCTACAACATCAGGCTTCTCTTGGATAATAATATCGTAATAATCGTCCATAGTTTTGAAATTTAAAAAAGAATTAACCCAAAGCTTAGTTTCAAAACCATTTTGTCTAAAACGCTTAGCAGCATAAACAAAACCAGTGGGTATAGTGCTTATTGGATTAGGAAAAATCAGCGCTATTCTGGGCTTTTTTCCAAAATAAGCCTCATGATCTGATACTCTATTTTCACTTTTCATAATATCCATTTTCAATACCTGTTTATACCTCTAAGTCAATCTACAAAATCCCGGCTTTGCAACTTCACCTCTTAAGCAATTTTTTACTTTATTCTTAACCTGTGCATCAGCGATAAGGCAAAAACTTTTCTTAACCGCCTTAAGGTATTTTTCTACATGCTCTTCTTTGTGGGCAAAAGAAACATAGACAGCAGAAGAAGCTAAAATTCCTCTTTTTAACATTTCTTGCGTAAACAATGTTCGTATTTCTTGTGCATTATCGTAATTAAAGCTAAACACAACCAATTCTGGTGGTCCTTGAACCGTGATAGTAAT
>CAZFML010000044.1:0-9421 GCA_964519975.1 uncultured Planctomycetia bacterium | reverse complement strand
AAGCATCGTTAAATTTAACCCCGGCAGCCTCTTTGCGTTCGTCAACTAATACTGAAAAGCCTCTTTTCTCTAAATCAGCCGATAATTTTAAACCGTCGCTTTTTAGTTTTTCATCAAGAATAATTAAAGTTATATCAAAAGGAGCTAGTGCTTTAGGCCAAATCAAACCTTTATCGTCAGAACTTGTCTCAGCAACTGCTGAAAGGATTCTGCTTACCCCGATACCATAACAACCCATGATAAAGGGAAGACGTTTTCCGTTCTGATCAAGAAAAAAGGCCTCTTGAGCCAGAGAATACTTTGTTCCCAGTTTAAAGACATGTCCGATCTCAATCATCTTTTTGCCTTCGACAGTATCTTCGCCGATCTCGCCAGGCACCATGAACTCATGAGAAAGGCTTCCGCCCATGGCCCCGGAATCAGCCTCTATCACAATAAATTCTAAACCGCACTCCTTAAATATTTGCGTATAAGCCGAAAACATCTTCTGATAGTTTTTATCAAGCCCGGCCTCGTCCCTATCAAAACTGTAAGCATCCTTCATGATAAACTCACAGCTTCTCATAAGACCGAATCTTGGCCGAGGCTCATCCCTAAACTTTGTCTGTATCTGATAAAGTATAGTCGGCAACTGTTTGTATGAAGATATGTAGCGCTTAACGATCTCAGTAATTTCCTCCTCGTGGGTAGGCCCCAGACAAAGCAGGCGCCTCTTTCGATCTTTAAAGGTAAACATTACCTCTTTCAAATCTTTGTCTCTTCCGGTCTTCTGCCAGATCTCAATCGGCTGTAAAGCGCTCATAAAAAGCTCTTGAGCTCCGCAAAGGTTCATGTGCTTGCGGATTAAGTTGTTAATCTTATCTAGCACCCGATAGCCCAAAGGAAGATATGAGTATATGCCCGATGAGACCATGAACAGAAAATTCGCTTTGAGCAGCAATTTGTGGCTGCGGCATTCAGCTACTTTTGGATCCTGGCGTAAAGTGTTAATAAAAGCCTCTGAGAATAGCATATTTAAGAATTTACTTAATCGGGGTTAAAGATCTTTTCGTTTATTTTTACTCCTTTTTTCCTAAACCAAGGGAAAAAATTAGGCTTACCATAAGCCTTAAACTTGCCTTGAGGAACTAAATCTTCACTGACTCCCTCTATCTGATAGCGGAATAGATCCTTCAAGATTATCTGGTTTTCCTTTAAATCCTGAACTTCGGTAAGATAAGTTATTTTTCTTGAACCATCAATAAGCTGTTCATGTTGAACAATCAAATCTAGACCATAAGCAATCTGCTCGCGAATTGCCCAAGTCGGAAGATTAAGGCTGGCATAGAGCGCTGTAGTCTCTAAACGGGTCAAAGTATCTGAAGGATTAGATGCATGAATAACTGCTAAAGAGCCCCGGTGACCACTATTTAAAGCTTGAAGATAGTCCATTGCTTCTTCGCTTCTTATTTCGCCCAAGATAATCCGGGTAGGACGCATACGCAAAGTATTACAAAACAGATCGCGAATACTTACTTCACCCTTTCCTTCAATGTTCGGCGGGCGAGTTAAAAGACGTACCACGTGATCCTGACGTAAAGTCAACTCTAAAGCATCCTCAATAGTGATAATCCTCTCGTAAGGACTAATATACGTAGAAAGCACCTCTAGGGTGGTAGTTTTACCAGCTCCGGTTGCTCCCGAAAAGAGAATGTTAACTCTTGCTTTAATACAGGCTACTAAAAACTCGGCCATCCGGTCGTCAATGGTACCTAATTTAACTAAATCATTTACGGTCTCAATCGAACGCAAGAACTTCCGGATAGTTACAGTTGCCCCTCCTACTGAAAGCGGCGGCAAAATAACATTTACTCGCGAACCATCATCCAAGGCAAAATCAACGTAAGGATAGCTTTCATCAACTCTTCTTCCGGTAGGCTGAATCATCTTTTCAACGATGTATCTTAAGTGGTCACTGGTCTCGAATGTTATATCGGATTTAGTCTTTCTACCGTTTTTTTCTATATAAATATTATGGGGGCCATTAATCATAATTTCGGTTATATTCTCATCGTCCATCAACTTCTGTATCGGACCAAGACCTGTGTAGTCAGCACATAAAGAGGCTATCAACTTCTCCTTATCTTCCTTTTTAAGGTTGATATACTTACCCTGCTCGGCTTTATGTTTAAAAAACAGTTCGGCCCGCTCACGGATAAACTCTACGCTTAACTTTTGCCGCTCACCTACCCAAAGGCTTATTTCTTTACGGACTTCAGATTTAATTTTAGCGAGATCCATTTTTTACCCCCCTTATTAAATCTTCTATTACCTTATCTTGACTGCTCTGTTTTAAAACCTTGCCCTTTTTAAAAATTACTGCCCTTTTTTTACCGAAAGCCGCTCCCAGATCAGCTTGTGAAGCTTCTCCCGGCCCATTAACCACACAACCCATCAAAGCAATTTCTAAAGGTTGGACTAAATCCAAACTCTTAAGCCTATTCTTAAATTTGTCTACTATATCTATAAGATTAACTTCGCAACGTGAACAGGTAGGACAGGAAATTATCTCCGGTCCAAAGCGCCTAAGATTAAAGCCCTGCAAGATTTGCTTTGCCAAACGCACCTCCCAAAACGAAGGCGCAGTCAAAGACACTCTTATGATATCACCGATACCTTGATAAAGTAAAACTCCTAAGCCTAAGCTTGATTTAACTGTTCCTTCAAAAAGCGGGCCAGCGGCCGTAACCCCCAGATGTAGGGGGTAGTTAAATTTTTTGGCAAAAAGCTTATTAGCTTCTAGTGTAGATACTACATCCGAACCTTTTAAAGAAACCATTAGATCAAAGAAGTTTTCAGCCTCAAATAGCTTAATATAGTCCTGGCAAGCCTTAAACATTGCTTTAGCTAAATCTTGGGGCTTTGAAAATCTTTTCTTAAATCCTCCGGAGTTAACTCCGATACGTATAGCAATCTTATGAGCCTTAGCAGCCCGGATTACCTCTCTTACCTCTCTTGGCTTATAGATGTTTAACGGGTTTAACCGCACAGCCTCAAAACCTTTTTCAATTGCTAAAAGGGCTAACTTGTAATGAAAATGAATATCAGCTACAAAGGGAAGTTTACTCTCTTTTCTTAACCGAGAAACTAAATCAGCATCTGATGATTGGCGTACTGCCAGACGAACCGCTTCGGCACCTTCAATCTCAAGCTGTCTTAACTCTTTAATTAAATTCTTAAGATCAGCCGTGGGAGTCTTTAACATCGCCTTTATCCTTATCGGATTTGGTCCCCCTACTTTTAACTTGCCGATCTTAACAGTCTTGGTTTTAAAACTCTTCATTTTCTTTGAGCTGAATCGCCAGTTTTTCCCCGGATTTTATTGAGAATCTCCGGTCCGTATTTTATGGTATCATTATAAAAAACCAGTATAATCAACAAGACAATAAAAGTTAACCCTACTCGAGTCATAACCTCTTCGGCTTTTTCGCTTAAAGCCTTCTTTCTTAACTTTTCGATAAATAAAAACAGAAGGTGACCTCCGTCTAAAACCGGAATCGGGAAAAGGTTAATTATCGCTAAGCTTATGTTTAAAGCGGCCATCAGCTGCAAAACCGCTATAATACCGATCTTTACATATTCAGAAGTAATGTAGAAGATACCTATCGGTCCGGCTGCCCCTTCCTTAAAGGATATCCTCCCGGAAATAATGCTGGAGAAACCAGTGATTATATCGGCGGTTAAACCAAACAAGGTCTCGCCTCCCTTAACAAAGCCTTCAAAAAAGGGATAACGCTTGAACTTAACCTCTAGATAGGGCCCAATACCAATTGAAGAGACAATCTCCTCTTCGCCTTCGCGATTGGTAATTTCCTCCTGTTTAACCGCAACTGCTAAAGAGATAGTTTCGCCTTCGCGTTCAATAGTAACCGCGACTTCTTCTTTAGCTTTAAGGACGATTTCTTCGAGCTCTTTCCAGCTATCAACATAGATACCGTTAACTGCCACAACTCTATCGCCCTGCTTTAGGCCAGCTTCTTTGGCTGATTTCTCGACTATTCCGATAGTGGTGCTGTAATAAGGAAATGTCCCGATCATCGAAACATTTATCTCTCTTCCAAACTCGTCAGTGATCTCTTCTCTTTTTAAAGGTACTGCTAAAGTGATGAGCTTATCATCCCGCTCCAAAGTAAGTAAAACTTCTCCTTTAGCCTTGCGAACCTGCCGCTGCATCTCTCGCCAGCCGACAATCTCCTTTCCATCTACAGCTATAACTCTGTCTCCTTCCCTTAAGCCGGAATTATAAGCCGGGTAATCTTTAAATACTCCACCGACAACCGTATCTTGGTAAGGAAACCCAACCAAAGCAATAGTCCAGAAGATAGCTAAAGCAAACAAATAATTAAAAAATACTCCCGAAAAAACTATTTTTGCTCTTACTCCCGGAGGCTTAGATAGAAATTCATAACTTTGCCCTTTGTATTCCTGACGGTTATCGCCAGCTAATTTTACGTATCCGCCCAGAGGAAACAAACAAATTAAAAATTCAGTCTCCTTGCCGCGAATTTTAAACAAAGGCGGACCAAAACCAATCGCAAACTTCTCAACCCTCACCCCTGAACGCCTAGCGGCGATAAAATGTCCGAACTCGTGAACAACAATAAGAATGCCAAAAATAAATAGGGTTATTAGAAAGCTCATAGTTTATTTATCTGTTCTTTGGTCTTAATTCTGGCCCAAGTATCCCAATGTAAAACATCATTAATGTTTTTAACTGGTGCCGAAGGGTATTTTGCAAAACTTTCAGTTATAACTCTGTGAATATCCGTAAATTTTATTTTTCCTCGCAAGAAATAATCAATAGCTACTTCATCGCAGGCGTTTAAAATAGTTAAGGCATTGTCCTTTCTCTTTGCTGCTTCTAAAATTATCTTAAGTAAGGGGTAATAGCTATAATCCATTGGTTTAAAATTGTAGGAAAACCTATTCTTAAAATTAATCTTATCTCTGCTTTCCTTACGCTTAGGATAATAAAGCGCAAAAGATATCGGCAGTTTCATGTCCGGAGGATAAAGGCAAGCAAAAAGAGTGCCGTCAGCCTTTTCAACTAAAGCATGAACTGTAGACTCAGGATGTAAAAGTATGTCGATTCTTTCATAGGGCAACCCGAAAAAGAAATGGGTCTCGATAACTTCAAACCCTTTATTCACTAAAGTCGCACTATCTACGGTTATTCGGGCACCCATCTTCCAAGTAGGATGAGCTAAAACTTCTTTCACGGTTACTTTTGATAGCTGTTTCGGTTTATAACCGGCTAGTGCTCCTCCCGAAGCAGTAAGATAAACTTTATTAACGCTGCCGTTAGTCAAATAGCGATTTTCTCCAAAAAGCTGAAACAAAGCATTTATTTCACTATCCACCGGTAAAATTTCAGTATTAAATCTTTTAGCTCTTCGAAAAACTAGCTCTCCAGCAGTAACTAAAGACTCTTTATTGGCCAAAGCTATACGCCGGGCGTGCTTTATGTTCTCTAAAAGAGGTTTGAGCGAAGAGATCCCGGAAATTGCCATCAACGAAACATCGGATTCCAAAGCAGAAAATTCCAACAAGCCTTTCTCGCCACTAAAAAGCTTAATACCCTTGGGAAGTTTTGCTTTTAACTCTTTAGCTCCCAGCTCATCTTTCAAACATACATAAGCCGGGCGGAACTTCTTAATCTGCTGATAAAGGGTATTTAAGTCTTTGTTTGCTGAGAGACCGATAACCTTAAAGTCGGATTTTTCTTTAGCGACTACCCTTAAGGCATTTCTGCCGATCGAACCGGTTGAACCAAATATTAATAGTTTTTTCATAAATTTATCCCCGCATCATAGTCAAATAAAGATAAAATGTCGGGGCAGTAAAAATCAAACTATCCATAACATCCAAAACACCACCCATGCCGGGAAGAAGTTTTCCTGAATCTTTTACCTGACAATCTCTTTTTATTAATGACTCAAAAAGGTCCCCTAACTGAGCTACTATAGCCAGAATGATGATTAAAAAAAACTTCTCCAAAAAATTAATGCTGCCGATAAAAAAGCCAAAGACAACACCTATTCCTAAACTGGTAAAAAAACCACCCACCGCTCCTTCTAAAGACTTTTTAGGACTGATTCTTCTGATCAGTAAGGTTTTACCGAAATTTTTACCCCAGATATAAGCTCCGATGTCTGAAGATTTGGTCACTAAAATTAAAAATCCGGTAAGAAGGGCTCCTTCCGGCAACTGCCTTATTCTGATTAAAAAAGAAAAACACCAAGAAATATAAATTACACCAAAAACAGTTGCTGAAATGGACAATACTGACTGATGGGTGTCTTTCTTGGTAAGCTCAAGCAGAAAAAGGACAAAAAGAGCCAAAACTATAAAAAGAAACTGCCAGCCTTCGCCTACCGAAAAACCAAAATAAATAGTTACTGGTATTAAAGCTCCTACCAGAAGGCCCAGGGGTTTAAACATCCTCACCCCTTTTTTCTCAACCATATAGAAAAACTCATAAAGTCCGATAACAATCAGCAGAGTAACAAACATGCCGCATAAGGGATAGTAGATTAAGCAAATAATAGTAAGCAGAATTAAAATAATTGCCGGTGGTAGTCGTTTACTCATGAATTTCACCGAATTTGCGCTCTCTGTTAGCATAGGCCGAAACAGCTTTTCTCAACTCCTCTTTATCGAAATCCGGCCAGAAAGTCTTAGGAAAATAAAGCTCGCTGTAAGCTAAATTCCAAAGCAAAAAGTTACTTATCCGCTGCTCACCCGATGTTCTGATCAAAAGATCAGGCTCTAAAATATCGCCCAGGGCAAGGTAGCGGCCAAAGCTTTTCTCATCGATATCTGAAAGCGATAATTTTTTATTAATACAATCGGAAACCAGTCTCTTGGTAGCTTCGGTTATATCCCAACGACCCCCGTAATCAATAGCAATATTAAAAAAGAAACTCTTATTATCCTTGGTAAGCCCTTCGACCTCCTTAATTTTCTCTAAGGTCGACTTAGTAAGTTTAGTCTTTCGGCCGATGACCCGCAACCTTATATCTTCCCTAATCAGCTCATCTTTATAGCCAATGAGAAACCTATCCAGATAGGAAAACAGGAATTTTATCTCCTCTTTGGGCCGATTCCAATTTTCGGTAGAAAAAGCAAAAATAGTAAGAGACCCTATTTGTCCAAGTATCAATAAAGTTTACTGTTTTTATACCTAAGCATTTAGCCTCACGGACTATTTCCTTTATTCGCTCTATACCTTTTTTATGGCCGGCTGTCCGAGGCAGATTCTTGCCTTTTGCCCAGCGTCCATTCCCATCCATAATAACCGCTATATGATAAGGAACTTTCATAACAACTTAGTCTATAAAAGTTAAGGGGGCTTTAGGCCCCCTCTTGCAAGAATACATAAACTACCGCAGCAAAGATTAGCGTTCGATGAGCTTATGCTTCATCAGTTCATCCTTAAAATTCTCTTCTAGCTTTTCTTTAAGCTTTTCGAGCTTAGCGTTCTCTTCTCCAAGGGATTCTACCTGAACGTTCAAGACAACGATATCCTCTTTCAACTTGTTGCTTTCTTCCTCTAAGCCTTCGATAGTCTTTTTTAAATCGTCATTAGCCTTTTCGCAGCTTATATTTTTAGCAAGCTGTTTTTTGTATTCGCTAGATAAAGAGTTCATCTTTACTAATATCGATACACCAGCGATTACCAGCACAACTATTAAGCCAATTAAAAGGCTTATAATCAAAGGGCTATCTTTCATTTCAACTCCTCCTCTTCTAGCTGTGTATCTGCGCTTTCTACTTTCTTAACTGACTTAGGTAAAACTACGATTTCTACCCGTCGATTTAGCTGTTTACCCTCTTTAGTACTGTTGGAGGCCACTGATCGGTATTCTCCATAACCAATCGCTGATAATCTTAAAGGATTAATTCCGTTTTTCTCAAGATAATAGAGCACGCCAAGGGCACGTTGAGTGGAAAGTTCCCAGTTAGTTTTCCAACGCGAAAACTTTATTGGCTCATTGTCAGTATGACCTTCGATGCCAATATCGTTATCGGGAACTTCACTTCTAAGGATACTTATAACCTTATCTAAAATCGGAAAGCTTTCCTTTCTCAATTTTGCTTTTCCAGAATCAAAAAGAACTTCAGCCACAAAGGTAATTACTAAACCTTTCTCGGCCATTTCAAGCCTTACTTGCTTATCTCTTATCTCACTAGAGAGCTTCTCCTCCAAAAGCTGTTTGGTGGTCTTTAACCCCTCAAGCTCGCTCTTCAACACCTGTATTTTCTCGATGTCTGAACGTCTACCTTTCTGGAATACTACTGCGCAGCCATTAATAACAAAGACAAAAAGAACTAATAAACAAAGGCTATATTTTCTCATCCTACCCTCCTTAAAAGGTGGTTTCTATAATAAAACTTACCCTTATTAGTTTCTCCCTCAAAAAGACTAAAGTTAGGTTATCATAAGGGGCTTTCTAAGTCAAGCAAAAAGAGGCAACCCTTTATATATATACTGGCTGCCTCCTTAACTATAGCCTTAACTAGTTTTATCTCTTAGATTTACGTTTTTTCTTAGTCTTTTTCTTTGACTTCTTTTTACTCATTGAGCCGCATCCACAACCCATAAGTCACCTCCTAGTTCGGATTGCAATCTATCTCTTGATTGATTACTTTTTCTTTTCGACCAAAAAGTAAACTGTTGCACCAAGCAACGGCAACAGCAATATAGTTACAATCCAAAACACCTTTTTTCTGGTCTGGAATTTACGTTTAATTACCTCATTTATGGAAATAATATATAATACTACAGTTAAAAGAATCGCTAAAGCCTTCACCGATCACCGCCTTGATTTGAGAGTTGCCCTATAAATTTAACCTGTTCTTATATCCATAATCTTGTGGTAGGTATATGATAGCTCTAAGGTAGGAATTGGTCAAACAGAAAAGGTTTGTGTCAATTGGGATTGGGGGGGTAGGTGAATAGGAGAAAATTATACCAGCGAAAAACTAAACAAAGAATTCATAGTATCAATAAGCATCCCAAACAAGTATCCAGGCTATATCACTATCAGTCTGGGCAGTAGAGTTGCCGTGCCTAAAATTACCATCACCAGGTATTCCATCATCAATTTTCTGCTCTATCTGATCGTATGCTTGGTCGGGCATGCTGCATGGTCCGTGAGGGCCATCAGGATAGCAATAGTCTTCAAAGTCAAGCCATAATTCCCTGCCTCCGCTGGAATCAAAATCAAGCCAACTCTCTATGCTGTATCGACCCTCCCAAGGGCTTTTAGGCTTTATTTTCTCAATATAAGGGCCATCCCAGCCAGTAAAGGGGCCATTCCACCAGGCTTCACCAACAAAGCTGCTTCCAGGATCTTCGACTAAAATGGAAGTATGATTA
>CAZFML010000043.1:0-9615 GCA_964519975.1 uncultured Planctomycetia bacterium | reverse complement strand
CCTCGGCGGTCACAACCACTACTTGACCTTTCTTGATCTTCTCATTGATTTCTGCTATTGTTTTTGCCATCTCTCCACCTCCTTAGAAAACTATCTACTACCAAGTAGATAAATATCTCTCACCAGTATCCGGTAAAATTGTAACGACCAGTTTTCCTTTATTCTCCTTGCGCTTTGCTACGCTAACCGCCGCCCAGGCAGCTGCTCCACTAGAATTGCCCGCCAAGATTCCTTCTACCTTGGCTAATTTTTCAGCTGTAGCTATAGCGTCTTCGTCTTCAACGCAGATAATTTCATCAATCAAATCTCGGTCTAAAACATCAGCAATAAACCCAGCACCAATACCCTGAATTTTATGCGAACCAGGATCGCCCCCGGAAAGAACCGGAGATTTTTTTGGTTCGAGAGCGATTATTTTAACTTGGGGCTTTCTCTCTTTTAGTACCTCGGCTACCCCGGTAACTGTTCCACCAGTACCAACACCAACAACTAAAATATCGATTTTGCCGTCAGTGTCGCGCCAGATCTCTTCAGCAGTAGTTTCACGATGTATCTGGGGATTAGCCGGATTATTAAATTGCTGAGGCATAAAAGAATTTTTTTGTTCTTTTACAAGTTGCTCAGCTTTCTCAACAGCGCCTTTCATACCTTTATCGGCCGGGGTTAAAACCAGCTCTGCCCCAAACCAGGAAAGTAGCTTCCGGCGCTCCAAGGACATGCTTTCGGGCATAGTTAAAATCAACTTATAACCGCGTTGGGCACAAATGAAAGCCAAAGCAATGCCGGTATTTCCGCTGGTCGGTTCAATAATTACGGTATCTTTCTTTATCAACCCCTTCTCTTCAGCATCTTTGATCATTGAAAAACCGATACGGTCCTTTACGCTTGAGCAGGGATTGAAAAATTCAAGCTTTGCCGCTATCTCTGCTTCCAGATTGTTTTCTAATCTCTTCAGATAAACCAAAGGAGTGTTTCCGATTAACTGGGTAATATTCTCAGCTATTTTCATAGGCCCTCCTATTAAAATTAATATATCATTAAACTTTTAATTCTTTCTTCCTCTGCCGGCTCAACCGAAAAGATCTCCTCTTCAGCCTGACTGCCATTGCGCACCAGAATATCGACTGGTTTATCTGTGGCAGTATAGCGGGCAACAATACTGGAAGAAAGCTGTTTTGTCTGCCGACTAGCTCTACCTCGGCCAAGGCCGCTTGGTCCGGGTAAATCCTTAGGCTCAAAATACAGGTCTTGCTTACGAAGACAATTTGCCAATCGATTATTTTCAGCTTCGTTCCTTCCTAGAATTAGCTTATAATCGGGGCTGATTCTAAAGTGTCGACCGATCTTCAACAACTCCACACTATCGATATCGTATTGGTCATGCTCAAAAACATCTTTTAATCTCTTGGAAAAAGTAGAATCAGTTAAAAGACAGCCTCCGGCTGGACAAGCATAGTCTTTTATTCCCAACTGAGAAGCTAATTTTATTTGAGGCTTTCTGGTTCTGCCGGAAATATCCAATAAAGCCTCTCTCTTAACCCAGCCTTCTCTTTCAGCTAAGGTAGGCTCAAAAAGCTTAGCCGAGAGAGGTCTTAAGACCAAATCTTCTACCTCAGCCTCTTTCTCTATTAACCCTAAAGCCTGTCGATGCTGTGACATCGGCCGCTGGCCTAAAACTTCTCCGCTAATCAAGAACGAAGCTTTGATTTCTTTCATAACTAGCTTGGCTTTTCTAAACTTAATAATCCGACAATCTATACAAGGGTTGAGATTCTTGCCATAACCGTGTTCGGGCTTTCTTACTATTTGTAGATATTCATCACCTAAATAGATTGATTTAAACTCCACTCCTAAATTATTAGCTCTCTCTTTAAGGCCTTGACTACAGCCTCCTCGCTGGCAACGACAAAAAGGACTCATAAAATTTAAAGCCACCACCTCAATTCCTTGATCTAGGACAACTTTGATAGCCAAAGTGCTATCTAAGCCGCCCGAAAACAATGCAACAGCCTTCCTCCTCATGTCGCTATCCATTCCTCAGATACAATATTTCCTTTTATGCCCACTACTATACACTTTAAAGGTAATTTTCTTTTAGCTTGGCTTAAAGCTTCTTTAGCCAGTGCAAGGAGTCCGCCGCAGCAAGGAACCTCCATAATCATTACGGTCAAAGTATTAACTTTTGCTTCATCAGCCAAAGTTTTTATTTTCTCGATATAAACTTCTCTGTCAGTATCTAGTTTGGGACAGGCAATAGCTAAAGACTTTCCCTTTAAATACTTAGAATGAAAATTACCCAGAGCATAAGCTACACAGTCAGCTGAAAGCAAAACATCTTTTCCCTGAAAATAAGGTGCCAGCGGTGAAACCAGATGTAACTGAAGCGGCCACTGCCTTAAAGCTGAAGGTTGATCCTGTGAAACTGCTGGCTGATCAGCTTGATCGGAAAAATCCATAGTCTTCATTCCCGGACAGCCCTGATGGACAGAGGCAGTATGTCCAGATGAGTCTTTATTAAAATCTGCTGGCGGTTCTATGTTTTTCGCTTTTAAAACTTCTAAAGCTTGCTTAAGATATTCTCCCTCACCATGATCTTTTAAATGCTCAAGATGAGCTTTGATGGTATTGGGCCCCTGTTTTACAATATTCTCCATTACCTTTTTCTCATCGTAGTTCTCAGCTTCCCGTTCTTCGATGGCAATTGCATCTACCGGACAAGAACCAATACAGGCTCCCAGTCCATCACAGAAAAGATCGCTAATTAAACGAGCTTTTCCATCAATAAGCTGCAAGGCGCCCTCCGGACAGCCAGGAATACAATCTCCGCAGCCAGTACATTTATCAAGATCGATTTTTATTATTTTTCTTTTAGCCATTCTGACGCCTCTTTTTTGTCTTTAGATATTATACATAACAACCCTTTTACTGGCTTTTTCATTGTATCTATCCACTAAATCTTGAAGGGTTATTGAATCTAAACTTTGAGAAATGCTCTCCGCAGCCTCATTCCAAATCTGACGGATAACCGCTAAGGAAGCCGGTTGAGAAACAGCGTTATCTTCTGAGTAGTCAACCAGAGTCAATCCCCCTTCTAGAATTTCTACTATCTCTTTAACCCTTATTTTCGAAGGAGATTTAGCTAAAGAGTATCCGCCATGAGCCCCCCGAAAAGAGTTAACCAGCCCTTGAGTCCTTAACGGAATAATGATTTGACTAAGATATTTCTCAGAAATATCTTCCTTTCTGGCAATGTCTTTTAGAAAAACTGGCTCTTTATCGTATTCTAAAGCTAAAGCCAGCATCAGCCGGGTTCCGTATCGACTGCGAGTTGAAATCTTCATTATCTCCTCCTAATTACTACTAAATTACTTCCTTAAATAGAAATACTTTATCAAAATTGTATTACTTCCCAAAAAATTGTCAAGAGAACAATCTTCTATCTCGAAACTATATCATAACCCTATCTGTTTCAAGAAGTTATCACGGCCAATTTCTTCAATCAAAAGGGCCAATCTTTGTTTAGGTTTAGCCTTGTCCTTGAAAAAATTAACTACTGTTTTGATTAAAGAAAGTACTTCCTGTTCGCTAAAGATTTTATCTAATTTAAACCCGATTCGCGGAGTCCTTCCGCCGCAACCTCCGAGATATACAGCATAACCTATTTCTTTATCGGGATGATCAAGATCAACTATACCATGAATGCCAATTTCAGAACCTTCAACCCGGGTGCAGCGATTAGGACATCCGGAGATAGCAATTTTAAACTTATGCGGTAAATCTAAACCACAGACAATACCTAAATCATTCTCTATCCGCTTAAAAATAGAAAAAGTATCCACTAGCCCCCGTTTACACCAGTTATTTCCGGGGCAAACAGTAGTGGCTCTTAGGCGCGGCCCAGAAGTTCCAACTTTTATTCCGGCTGCCTTAAGCTCCTGCTCAACCCTATCTATATCTTCGGCTTTTATAAAAGGAATCTCTATTCCTTGACGCACTGTCAGATGAACAAATCCCCGGGCGTATTTTTTAGAAATCTCATAAAAAGCCAGTAAGTGCTGAGCCTGGTAATTACCAGCCGACATGCGTGTACGTAGAGTAAAATAGCCCTCCTCTTTTTCTTTAAGGAAACCTCTTTTCTTTAAAGCCTCTAGATCGTAATTGTTATCCATTAACCACCTTTTGTCTTTTAAAATTAACCAATGCTTTTCGGACTGATTTTATTGTCTTTTCGATATCAGCTTGGCTATGGGCTAAAGATACAAAATTAGCCTCATATTCGGAAGGAGCAAAATAAATTCCCTCCTCATGCATCGCTTTATAGAATAATCTAAACAGAGCTTTATCTGAAAACTTAAAGCTAAACATTGAACCAAAATATTTTATTTCTAAATCAGGGTAACTCTTAATTGAATGGCAAAAATATTCAGCAAGCTCATTGATTCTCTTATAACCCTGGGCTTGGTCTAAAACCTCTAATGTGGCAATACCGGCCTGCATAACCATTGGGCTTCCGCCAAAGGTCGATGCCTGATAAACATCGCCTTGGGGTGCTAAATGATCCATGATTTTACCGTTTCCACCGTAAGCACCTATTGGCAGGCCTCCACCAATAATTTTTCCTAAACAAATTAAATCCGGATTAATACCGATATTTTCTAAAAAAGAACCAAAGCAAAATCTAAAACCAGTAATTACCTCATCGGCGACAAATAAAGCTCCATGTTGTTCGGTAATCGATCTAAGATATCTTAAAAACTCTATATTCGGAGGAGTTACTCCGTAATTTCCGCCTACCGGCTCCACTAAAACGGCAGCAATCTCATCAGGATATTGCTGAAAGATATTGCCCAAGGCAGCTCTATCGCCGTAATCAACCACTAAAGTATGTTTTACAAAATCAACTGGCACTCCTTTACTTAAGGGGATGTTAGAAGTCGAAAGACCAGAACCAGACTCGGTGAGTAAATAATCAGCGTGGCCGTGATAGGAATTTCTAAATTTTACTATTTTTTTTCTTTTAGTATAACCGCGAGCCAGACGAACTGCTGACATTAAACTTTCGGTTCCGGAGCTGACAAAACGAATTTTTTCAATAGCAGCAATTGCTCTGGTAATAATCCGAGAAAGTCTAACTTCGCTCTCATGGGTGGTACCAAAGCAAAATCCCTGCTCAGCTTGGCTCTTAACTGCTTCAATAACTCTTGACTGAGCATGACCTAAGATCATTGCTCCGAAGCAAGAGACATAATCAATAAACTCTTTACCCTGGTAGTCATAGACCTTTGAACCTATGGCTTTTTCTATCAGTAGCGGCTCAACTCCAGCGTAGGCAAAACTTCGCACCGGGCTATTTACCCCGCCAACCAGATAAAGGTTAGCCTCTTTAAACAACTGACTGTTCTTTGTGTAATCTTTTGACTTCATAATTTTTCTGCCAACGAGCAATATCAGCTGCATGATAGCTGATTATATAATCAGCTCCCGAACGCTGTATTGCTTCGATAATCTCAACAACAAAATTTTCCTCCGGCCAAAGACCGAGCTGACTGCCGAATTTAGCCATTGCATATTCGCCACTTACATTGTAGGCGGCTAAAGGAAATTTAAATTTTCTCTTAACTTGGGAAATAATATCTAAATACGCTAAGGCCGGTTTAACCATTACGATATCTGCGCCTTCTTTAATATCTTGCTCGATTTTGCTAAAAGCAGTTTGGCTCTGGCTAAAATCTAACTGATAGGCTCTTCGGGAGCCAAAACGCGGTACCGACTCAGCAATCTGGCGAAAAGGACCATAGAATTCAGAAGCATACTTTGCTGAATAACTCATAATTCTTACCTCAAAGAATCCGGTCTGGTTTAATTTTTCACGGATAGCTTTTACCTGATGCGCGGCCATTGCCGAAGGACAAACAAAATCAGCCCCAGCTTCAGCGTGCAAAAAAGCCATAGTTGCTAAAGCTTTAAGGGTTGCTTTTTTGTCGATCTTAGTCTGATCCTCCTGAATAATACCGCAATGACCGTGAGAAGTATAAGCGCATAAACAAATATCAGTAAAGACCCTAAAGCCGGGATAATAAGATTTAATAAAACTGATCGCCTGACTAAGAAAATTATTATTTTCCCAAGCCGCCTCACCCCACCAACTCTTTCGAGTTGGCAGACCAAAAAGCAAAATATTCTTAATCCCTAAATAATTGAGATGAACCAGCTCGTCTTTCAAGCTATTTAAAGAATATCTAAAAACTCCCGGCATTGATCTTACCTCATCAACTACTCCTTCCTGTTTTATAAACAGAGGGTAAATCAATCTCGAAAGCGATATATTGGACTTATTGATATCTTCTTTTTCCATTTTTGGCCTGCCTTAATTTTTGCTTAACTACTTCTCCTACCACTAAAACAGCCGGCGGCTTAATTTTTGCCGCTTTAGACTTCTTTTCGACCGTACCAACGGTTGCCCGTAAAATTCGCTGACCCTTAGTTGTCACCCGCTCAATAAAAGCACAAGGTGTGCTACTGCTGCGTCCAGATTTTCGTAAAGCCTTCACTACATTGGCAATGTTAGCCACGGCCATAAGATAAATTAAAGTTGAACAACTCGGCGCTTCTATCAATGCATCTTTATCTTTTTTTCTGCCGGTCAATATGGCCAGCGAGGAAATTCTGTTCTTTATGGTTAAGGGGATACCTGCGCTTTCCGGACCAGCCAGAGCCGAAGTAATTCCCGGTATCACTTCGTAGTTGACTTTTTTTCGAAAAAGATACCTTGCTTCTTCAGATCCCCGGCTAAAAATGAAAGGATCTCCTCCTTTAAGACGAACCACCTTAGAATAAATAAGTGCTTTTTGATATAGAAGTTGATTGATCTTTCTTTGCTCCATTAAATGCAAACCATCACTTTTGCCGACACAAATCTTTTGACAAGACGATTTAACCTCTTTTAACAGCTCCGGAGCTGATAAAAAATCATACAAAACACAGTCAGCAGCCCTTAAGGCCTTTAGGCCCTTTAGGCTGATTAACTCCGGATCACCGGGGCCGGCCCCAACTATATATACTTTTCCCTTATTAATTAACATTTATCCTCCCAAAGGTTTTCAATAAATCCTTTCGGTTGCGATGAATTTCAATAGCCAGTTTACCTTGTAAAGGATGAGGCTTAACTATCGAAGCTGGAAAAATTTCAGCAATTCTTGAAGTGAGTCCCAGTCGAATCAAAGCTGCTTCGGCAACTATAACCGCATCAAACTCACCCTGATCAAGCTGGGCTAATCTCTCTTCGATATTTCCCCGAATATCTTTAACAATCAGGTCCCCCCTAAATCTTAAAACAGCTTCTCTTCTGTTTTTACTACTAGTACCAATTAAACAGCCGGGAGCAAGATCCGAAAGAGTGTGATTACCCCTCGACACTAAACAATCAAAAGGGCTTATTGACTTAGTCACTGCCGCAATGGTTAAGTCTTGCGGTATATCTTGCTCTAAGTCTTTTGCGCTATGTATAGCGGCATCGATTTCTCCTCTCAGTAGAGCTTGGTGAATTTCATAGCTGAAGAAATCACTCCCTTCTTTAAAAACCAAAGGAGTTCGTTTGTCCTTATCTCCCTTAGTTTTAATCGGAATAGCTTCAAACCTTAAATCCGGTAGTAGTTCGGCTACCTCTTCAACCTGCCGCAAAGCTAGCTGACTTGGCCGGCTTCCTACCTTTAGATAATGTTCCACTAATTTCTCCTTCAATAACTGGAATATAAGCTTCAATTAAATCTCTAACTAATTGGGCATAAATCCTGAAATTTCCATTATGCCTCTTAAGAATTGTATCTAAATCGTCTAGGTTCTTTAAGAAAACTCCGGGAATATCTACCGCCTGAGAGTCAATATCCCGAGGCAGAGCCAAATCATAGATATAAAGCGGTTTTTTTCTTAACTGAACAGCTCTAGCTAAGAACTCTTTCCTTAATATATAATGCCTACTGGAGGTAGCGGCAATTAAACCATCAGCATCTCTTAATTCCTCTGCTAGATCTTCTAACAGCAATGCTTTGGCTGATAATTTTTTAGCTAAGCGTCTTGCCTTTTTTATTCTTTTCCTAGCGAAAAAATATAGATCGACATCAGGAAACCTATTTTCGGTAAAAATTTGGGCAACTTTTCCAGTGCCTACTATTAAAACTTTTTTCTTTATTCCCCAGCCGGTGTTCAGAATTAAATCTTCTAAGACTATTTCTGAGAGATTACTTTGATTGCGGCTTAAGCCAACCTCTTGGCGTAAGCTTCTAGCTACATCTAAAACCTCCGACCAAACATCTCTTATTAACTGAGAAAATGGTTCTTGACTGATCCAAGAGTCTATTTGTTGAAGAATCTGATTCTCAGCTAAAATTTGTGACTCTAAGCCACAGGCTACCCTCAAGGCATATCGAATAACTTGGTTTAAGCCCAACTTTAGATATATCTGTTTAAAAACTGGGGAAAACTTTCTTTTGAAAGCAAATATATCTTTCTCTAAAACTACTCGGTCTTTGGCAACTCCATAGACTTCTACCCTATTACAAGTAAATAAAGCTTCAGCCTCTCTATCTGGCGCTTTCCAAAACCGGGTGATTTCTTCCCGCTGCCAAAAAGCGAGCTCTCTTACCGCTAGGGGTGTCTTTTCATAATCTATTCCGATACAGTAAAAAATCATCCCATTTTTCTCCTAAATAGTTTTTTAAATCCCGAGACAAAACCGGATTCTTAGCGTCGGTGTATACGGCAATTAAAGCCTTGCCTTTCTGCAATAAAGCCGGTGAAATAAAATCACTTAAAACCGACTTATCCACCACATTAACTGCTATTCTTTTCTCTCTGGCCCACTTACTTATCCGTTGGTTTAGCAAAGCGTCATTGGTAGCGGCAATGACTAATATTGCCTCGGAAATATCGGACTTCTTTAAACCCCGCTCTAGCCATTCAATAGCACCAGCTTTAGCTAATTTCCTTAACCCGGCAGTGGCCTCTGGAGCAATCAGCGTAATTTTAGCTCCGGCCGAAAGTAAAGTTTTGGCTTTACGCTGGGCAACTTTACCCCCACCAACCACAATCGCTTTCCTGTTTTTAATTTTTAGAGCAACTGGTAAATAGTCCATAAATTTAATGTTATATCCCGTCTCCGTCGACATTTTGCTTTAGGGGCCGAGTGTGAATTCCGCATTCACCGCCGCACTTTGAAGTTCCGATCCAACGACCAGCCCGTTCATTATCTTCATTAGTAATTTTCGTACAAGGCGAACAACCCAAAGAACGATAGCCTTCTTTGTATAGCGGGTTTACTTTAACCTCATACAAGGCTAAATATTGCCAAACTTCCCTTTCTTTCCAAATCAAAATTGGATTAAGTTTTATTAAGCCCTTATCGCGTTCTTCAACTTCCTTATAGTCAGTGCGGGTTCTGCCTTCTGTACAACGCAAACCAGTAACCCAACAGGTAACCTTCATCTCATAAACTGCCCGCTTTACCGGTTCTACTTTTAAAATGTCACAACAGCGGTCGGGATCAGCCTCATAAAGCTTTTCGGGAATTTTAATATCACTCTTATATATTTTTAGCTCCGGATATCTTTCCACCTCCTG
>CAZFML010000042.1:0-9750 GCA_964519975.1 uncultured Planctomycetia bacterium | reverse complement strand
TTAAGCCTGACGGGTTTAATGTAGGTATTAACATCGGAAGGGGAGCCGGGGCCGGTATAGTTAATCATCTTCACATCCACCTGGTGCCGCGCTGGATCGGCGATACTAATTTTATGCCGATAGTTGCCGATACAAAGATAATTTCACAAAGCCTTAAAGAGCTCCGGCGGCAGTTTAAAGCTAAATAAACCGATATACTAAAATGCAGCGTTACGCAACTATATTCTCTTCATTTCATACTTTATATCGACTTATCACCACTCTTGATAATTTACCCAGCTTTGCTATGGGGGTGTGTCGACTCTACCGTAACTCCTTTAATGCCGATAAGGTAGTAATAATCTGTAAAGGTATCGCTTCGCCCGGATTTCTTCGAATTTCTCTTGAAAACAAACATTCTTCGGTAAAAAAAGGCGGCGTTTCGATTCTCACCCGGGTAGAACGCGAGCTACTAAAACGCGAAAAAGAAATTATTTTAGGCAATCGTTTGATTTATCCTTTTGTTTTTTCTAGCAGTCTTGGCGGAATTTATATAAAACGAAGTTCCGGAAAGATTAAGTTCAGCCAAGCAGAAAAAAAATGGTTTCTATCGCTTTGCGAAGAAGTAAGCTTGGGGTTGAAAATATTTGATTTATATCATGAGCAGAAGAAAATCATGCTCAGCTACATTAAGTCTTTATCAGAGTTTTTAAATCAGTATGTGCCGACCTCTTATTTGCATACAAAGATTATCTCGCGGCTTATTAAAGCTTTGGGCAAGGCAATGCGGCTATCAGAGGTTGAAATTAAATCTTTGGAACACGCCTCCTTGCTTCATGATGTCGGAAAGATGCAGGTTCCTTCAAAGCTACTTAAGAAACAAAAACCGCTTACTGATAAAGAGTTTAAGCTTATTGCTAAACATCCGCGAAAGGGAGCGGCTTTGTTTAAGAATTTAGAGATTTTAAAGCCGACTATTCCAATAATATTACATCATCATGAGCGTTATGACGGAAAAGGCTATCCTTCAAAACTAAAAAAAGACCAGATACCTCTGGCTTCAAGAATATTGTCGGTGTTGGATAGCTTTGATGCCATGTACTTTGGAAGGCCGTATCGACGCAGGCGGCGCTTAAAGGAAATAGAGAACGAGTTTAAAAAACAGCGTGGAAAGCAGTTCGATCCTAAAATCGTTGATGTTTTTCTTAGGGTTTTAAAACAAAAAAGCATCCGAAAGTACCTTGTATCGTCTTCCGGAAAATAACCACCCCCTTGATTGTTTAACCCCATATATCTAATTGGACCGAGGCAATCAAGGCTTGATTTTTCTCAAAATTTGCCTTATAATATAGGGCATGGAAAGTAAGCAGCTTTATTTATTTGGGGGTCTAAGCGGAGGCAAAAAGCTCCCTGAAAAGCAAAAGATTAGACTGCCTTTAGATATCCTGGCTATAGCTGGAGTAACGGTTGTAATTTTGCTTATTGTTTCGTTCTCCTTGGGGGTAGAACGAGGCAAGCGGATGGTTGCTCGAAGTTCAGAGCCAATACCACAAGAGTCGTTAAGGCAGCTGGATTTAGCTGACCAGCAACTGCCGCCAGAATCAGAAACTAAAGCTCAAGATCCTCAACCGGCGGAGGAGACTGCTGAGATTGAGATCGCAAAAGATCAGCAAAAATACAAGATTCAGGTAGCTAGTTTTCATAAAGAAAATACAGCTCGAGAAGAAGCTAAGAGCCTCAAGCAAAGCGGCTATCCAGTTTTTATAGCTAAGAAGGGTAAGTATATTGCTATATATGTGGGTGAATTTGACAACGAATTAGAAGCTAAATCCAACTTTCAGGATTTACGCAAGAAGTATAATGACTGCATATTGTGGAAATTGTAGATATTTAAGGAGGAAGCAATGGGTTTACATCCATCGTTGAAACGGTCAAGTCTCGGAGGCAATCGTTCGGTAATGAAACGAACCGAACGGATAAAGTGGCTGATTGAGAAAGGTAAATGGAACGAAGGTGATCCGGTTTTAGGTCTGCCAAAAATAAAGATTGTAAAACTAAAAGCCCTCAAGAAAGAAAAGCAAAAAACCGAAGAAGAACAACCAGCCGAAGCCGCGCCTGAGGCGAAACCAGCAGAATAACCTAAGATGAAAACAGTTTACATTTTCTTGGTAGCTATTTTTTGTTTTTCGGCTTTAACTTTGGCCGGAGAAAATTATTATGAAGTAGTTAAAGATCAAGCAACTGTCCGGGTTGATTCTACTGCTTCGGCTAAAGCCTTAGGTATTATAAATAAAGGCGATCAAGTTCAGATTTTAGGGGAAAAATTTGATTGGTATCGGATTATTCTGCCGGCAAGATTTCCTTGTTTTGTCTTCGGCGATCTTACTGAAGCCGCTAGTGAGGGACGAGTAAAAATTACCGCAACCAATGTAAATTTACGTTCGGGGCCATCTCTGGAATCTCCGGTAATCGGTAAACCCGAAAAAGGTGCAATATTTGTGCTTATTAGCAGTTCCGGCGATTGGTTAAAGATCGAAAATAATTCACAGGCCAGAGGCTGGGTGCATAAGCTGTTTTTAAAACAAAAAGTTGATAGTAAAGATTTAGCATCACTGGAAGCGAAATTAGCAACTTCGGATAGCAGGGCAACCTATGAAATAATCGTCGATTTAACTAAGCTCGGGAAAGCCAACCCGGAATTAATCGGGCATTTTTTTAAAGCCGCGCAAACCTCAGCGGTTCGGCAAGCAAGTGTTTACCTGGATGTTTTACAAAATATCATTAAGCCCGAAGGCGAACAAAAGGCCTATTTCTATCAGGCCGAAAACAGCTCTCTTACCGTCCAAGAGGTCAAGGAAGCTATAGCCTTGCTTGAGCAAGCATTTAATCAGGGTTTGTGAGGATTAGTTAAACTTAAGATGGCACTTACCTACTTAATTTCTCTGTTTTTAATCCTTTTATTTTCAATAACCTTGCATGAGTATGCCCATGGCTGGGTTGCCTATAAATTAGGTGATTCTACCCCTAAAGATTGCGGCCGCCTGACTTTAAACCCTCTGGCCCATATTGATCCGATCGGAAGCATTGTAATACCCTTTTTGATTGTGTTTGTCAGTCGTGGTCTGCTTCCACCGATTGGCCGGGCTAAACCAGTACCAATAAACCTTTATCATTTTAAGAATCCCAAGCAAGGTATGATGCTCGTGGGCGCAGCCGGGCCTTTAACCAATATCAGTCTTGCTTTAATTTTTGTTTTACTTTTAAAGTTAGGCCCAGCTATATTCGCGGAAATATTTGCTTTAGCCGTGGTTCTAAACTTAATTTTAGCTATATTTAATCTTATACCTATCCCGCCACTTGATGGTTCAAAGGTCTTGGCCGGGCTTCTGCCGCTTAAAGCTTATCAAGCTTACCGCAGACTTGAGAAGTTTGGTTTTGTTATACTTATACCGTTTTTGTTTATAATTATTACTACCGGTTTATTCGGAAAGATTGTCGGATTTTTACAAGATTTAGTTTTCTCACTATGAGTAGTAAAGGGTCGATAAAAAAAATAAGGGTTAATTTAAAACATGCCCCTTATACGATATATATCGGTAAGGACATTTTCAAAAAAATACCTTCCTATCTGAATAAGCTTAAGCTGGGCAATTTTGGCATTGTAATTACTTCGCCAAAGATATACTCGCTTTATCGAAAAGCAATTCAAAGTAATTTTGGCTCAAAAAACTTTAAAATCATTAAGGTTGCTGATGGAGAAATTGCTAAGTCACAAAACTGGCTTTTTAAGGTAATTGATGGAATTATTCGTTCTGACGACTACAAGTGTCGTCCTTTTATAGTTTGTTTAGGCGGTGGGACGATCGGCGATTTAGGCGGATTTGTAGCGGCAATTTATAAACGCGGTATACCCTACATACAGGTTCCCACTACCCTTTTAGCTCAGATTGACTCAAGTATTGGCGGAAAGACAGCCATTGATTTACCAGCGGCTAAGAATATTTTAGGAGCCTTTTATCAGCCCAAAGCCGTATTCATTGATCCGGCATTTCTCTCAACCTTGCCGTTAGCTCAGTTTAAGGAAGGATTAGCCGAGGTTATAAAATATGGGGTTATTAAAGATGCTGTTTTTTTTCGATTTCTAAAGGCTAATCATCGTAAAATTTTAAAGTCTGATTCTTCTTGCATTTTAAAAATTCTCTCTACCTGCACTAAGATAAAAGCAAAAATCGTGGAGGAGGATGAGCGGGAAACTAAGTCTTTAAGGACAATTCTTAATTTTGGCCATACCTTTGCCCATGCCTTAGAGAGCTCACTAAAATACCGGAAAATATCCCATGGCCAGGCTGTATCCTTAGGTATGATTTATGCTGGAAAGCTGTCTTTGTTGCGCCGAAAATGCAGCAAAAAGGCTCTAGTTGAGCTTATAGATACATTGAAGCTTTTTTCTTTACCAATAAGTATAACGTTCGATCTAGCAAAGACTTATAAGTCTTTGATCCATGATAAAAAGTTCATTTCTGGTAAAATACGCATGGTGCTACTGCGTAAAATAGGCAAGGTAGAGGTTTCCGAGGATATCCGTCCACACGATCTAAAGAGAACGTTTAAACTTCTCAAGCCCTCCTTACATTGACAAATTTCGATAAATATGTTATATTTAAAAGAGCCAATATTTCTAAGCGTTGCGATTGATCAAGCAAAATAAGGACAAATATGACTAACGAGAGAAGAAAATTCCCCAGGATAAGGGTTTCCTTTCCAGTGGAGTGTAAGCTTTTGCCGGCCCAGGACTATTTCTATACCGTAAGCAAGGATTTAAGCCTCTGTGGAGCCAAAATCGTAAGCAACGAGTTTATAGCCAAAAATGAGGTAGTAAAATTAAGCCTAAATCTGATTAATAAAATCCTTGATGTTAAGGCAAGAATAGTTTGGTGTAGCCGGGAGCGAGCTGCAGACCGATATTCAGCTGGGGTCGAATTTGTCGAAGTTGGGAGATCATCCCGCGATGATCTTTCAGCATTTTTAACTTCAACCAATAACTCCTGAGATGGCAAAAGCCGAAGAAAAAAGAAAGAATTGCTTAAGCTGCAATAAATCACTGGTAAGATCGCAGTGGTATTATCGCAATAACGGTTATTTTTGCAATAAAACTTGCTTCAAATCCCACCTCAAAAAGAAGGAATCGAAATAATCCTTAATGAAAGAACGACGAAAATTTCCCCGTATAAACAAAGTCCTTTCAGTTAAACTGTCTGATTCTGAGTTTGATATTTTAACCGAGACCAAGAACATCAGTGCTAGTGGAGCATATTGTCCGGTTTCCGAGCCGCTTGAGCCGATGACTAAGCTGCAACTGGTCCTTTTAATCCCGATTAAGAAAAATCGCTCCAAACTCATAAAAAAAATAGATTGCCAAGGTACGGTAGTTCGACTAGAGACCATTACCGATAACGGAAAGTTTCCCTATCGAGTAGGAATATTCTTTAACCAAATTAGTGATTCCGATAAAAAATCACTACGTTCTTATATACAATCCTCACTAAAGTAGCCTTACAGCTCTACAAGAATGCTTGAGCTTCAATTTCCCCAACCAGTGAAATTTATCTGTGCTTTTATTTACTCTAAGGAAGAGGTTTATCAGCAAACCAAGACTATCCTCCAGAAAAAGTTTGGTCTGGTTGACCTTGAGAGCCCAGCAATTAAATTTACCTTTACTGACTACTACCAAAAAGAGATGGGGTCTGGACTTAAGCGCCGTTTCATTTCATTTAAGAAGCTTCAAAAGCCGGATAGGTTTGTTGATATTAAGCTATCCTGTTTAAAATTAGAGAAAAGGTTTGCTCAGGATAGCAGGAGGGTTGTAAACATAGATCCCGGCTATCTTAACCAAGCAAAATTAGTTTTAACTACCACTAAAGACTTCTCGCACCGTATTTATCTGGGTAAGGGGGTTTATGCTGAGGTAACCCTTATTTTTAAAGAGGGAACTTTTAGCGAGCTAGATACTACTTTCCCTGACTATCGAACCAAGCAGTACAAAGATATATTTCAGTCTATTCGCAAATTATATCAACAGGGGTTAAAAAGATGAGCCCTCAAGATAAAGTCAGCTTAATTGAGAAAATACTAGAGCCACTTTACACACGTCTTAAAAACTGCGATATCTGTCCCCGGAATTGCAAGATTGACCGCTTGCTTGACAAGAAAGGCTTTTGTGGAGGAGGAAAGGATGCTGCTGTATATGCCTCCTTTCTTCATTGTGGGGAAGAGCCGGCTATAAGCGGAGAAAGAGGTTCAGGTACTATATTTTTCTCTGGCTGCAATTTAAAGTGTGTTTATTGTCAAAACTATCAATTTTCTCAAGCTAAAGGAGGTAAGTTTGTTAATCAGGAAGAGCTAGCTGAGGTTATGCTTAGTCTGGAAAACGAAGGGGCTCATAATATCAACTTAGTTACTCCTACTCATTTTCTGCCTCAGATACTAAAAGCTCTCCTTATAGCCCTAAAGAAAGGCTTTAACCTGCCAATAGTCTATAATACCTCTGGTTATGAGAAGGTAGACGTTATTACCCAACTGGAAGGAATTGCCGATATCTACTTAACTGATTTTCGCTATATAAGTGAAAACTTAGCTAAGAACTATTCTGATGCTCAGAATTATCCTCAGTTTGCCTGTGAAAGTATAAAAGAGATGTATCGCCAGTGCCCTGATGCTAAATGGGAAGGCAATATATTAAAACAAGGGTTAGTTATTCGCCAGCTGCTTCTTCCTGGTAATTGCCAGGAGTCAAAAGATATTCTAAACTGGATTAAGCAAAATACCCCCAAAGCTTTAGTTGGTATGATGTTTCAGTATCAACCTTATTTTAAAGCTAGTAACTATCCGGAAATAAACCGCTCAATTAACCAAAGCGAATATCAGGAAATTGTCAAATTTGTGGAGGAGTTAGACCTTGAGAGCGGCTGGATTCAGGAGTTTAGTCCCTTAAACAAGCTTGCTGGAGTGCATTTTAAACCGGGCCAGAAAAAACACATCTAATTTTTCGTCTTCTCTAGAAAGAAACCCACCTTTTTTTCCTTTTCCGGACCTTTGATAACAATATGGTGGATGTTGGCTAAGGGTATGATTACCAAATCATCAGCCTGAGGCTGAGCGTCTATAATAATTAAGGGTTGAAAAACCCCGTCCGTTGGCTCGATAATTTTATAGATTGAGCCGGTTTCATAGTTCTGGCCGTTATTAAGATAGACTAAAGCAGTATTCTTCTTACTTTTTTTTAAAAACTCTTCAGTAGTCTTGATAGCAATAATATCCATAGATAACCTCCTGTTATATATATTCTATTATAAAGTTTAACTCTGTCAAACTTTCTTAGTGATTTTAAGTCTTTTTGTGTTATAATTTAATAGTAGGAGGTGACGTATGAAAAGATCATTTACCCTAATCGAATTAATTGTAGTTATTGCTATCATTGCCATTCTAGCAGCAATCATTGCCCCCAATGCTTTTAAAGCTATTGAGAAGGCTCGAGTTGCTAAGACTATAGCCGACTTGAAAGCTCTAAAGGGTGCTATTACCGCGCTTTACGCTGATACTTCAAAGTTTATCCTTGGCTGCAATGCTTTTACCACCGCCAATCCGGAAGCCGCATTGGATGATTCACGATGTGCTGGGTGTTGGGTGGGTTTGCTTTGCCGGCCAACAGTAGGGGATCCTCATACAGATGGTTGTTATTCCTCTCATGCTGGGCGCTGCATATGGAGCCAAATCAATGTTGATAGCTGGGATGGGCCTTATATTGAAAGCGGCAATGTTCGTGATTTTTGGAAATCACCTTATTGGTTTGATCCTGACTACGCTTTTTGTAACGCCGGTGCATATCCACAAGTAGCTACTTGCGCTGCACAGGCTCCTTTTAATTTAGTGGAAGAATGCCAAGAGGCCTGCAATGGAGGACTTAATTGCTCCCCGCCGGTAATCGAATCAGTGGGCCGGGATAAAGCCTCTTATACTTGTGATGATATTATCGTGCGCTTAACTCTTAATTAGTGGGGGGGGGTTATGAAAAAATCATTCACTCTAATCGAACTAATCGTAGTTATCGCTATCATCGCTATCTTAGCGGCTATCATTGCGCCTAATGCTTTTAAAGCTATTGAGAAAGCCCGGGTTGCTAAGACAGTTGCTGACATGAAGTCTATAAAGACTGCTTTTACCGCTCTTTATACCGATACTTTCAGGTTTCCCCTTGGCTGCAATGCTTTTACCACCGCTAATCCTGAGGCCTATTTGGATGATTCACAATGCGGCGGATGTTGGGTAGGATTGCTTTGTCGACCACCAGTAGGTGATCCTCACGCTGACACTGGTGGTTGTTACGGTAGTCATTCGGGACGCTGCATCTGGAGTCAAATCAATGTTGATAATTGGGATGGTCCTTATGTTGAAGGCGGTAATCTTCTTGATTTCTGGAAGACAGCTTATCTTTTTGATCCTGACTATTGTCAATGTCTGGCTGGTTGTGTCCATACGAGTAATGATATTGTGACTGTCTGCGAGGCCCAAAACCCTTCAAATCCGATGCTGGAAACTTGCAAGACAGCCTGCGGAGGAGGTTATACCTGCTCACCACCGGTTATTGTTTCTGCTGGCCCGGACAAATTATTTTATAGCTGCGACGACATAATGATACATATGACTCTTAATTGATAAGGAAAAAATTGTAATCTAAAAAGCCTCTTCTCTGGAATGCTTTTAAGCCTGATGGAGGGGAGGTTTTTTTATTTTATAAGCATTAATTTTTTGTGTTTTTTAGTGTTTTTTTGTATACTTGAAAATATTTGCAAATCTGGTATAATAAATACAAGCTAAATTGGCTTAAAATAAGGAGTAAATCTATGGCTAAAAAGAAGACCAAAAAAGGGCGCCCTAAAAAGGCGGTAAAATACACAAAGACCATAAATGTCCGTTTAACTAGCGATCAGTGGGTGCAAGTCCTTAACTGGGCCCAGAGAGCTAATTTAGAGCCCTCCGTATATATCCGAAAGATTCTTTTGGACTTTCTTAATATTGAACATGAAATAAGTGTTGGTAAAGCTTCAGCAAAGAAGTAGAAACCCCAAATAAAAAGTCACCCTAAAATAAGCAAGAAAAGACCCGCTTAAAGACTTAAAATACCTAGAAATTGCCCACACCCCTAAGTTCCTATAATATATCTTATGTTAACTTTTATAAATGAGTGATTTTGCCCCTTTGTTTAATAGTACCAAGACGTTTTAGGATTATTATGAAAAGCTGTGAATTGAGCAGAAGGTGTTTACTCTGCTTTTAGTTTGGTATAATAGTGTTACTTTTAGGAAGGTTATTGACTTGCGCCAACATAGGCCTTTTCCACGCTGATAAAGGCCCTAGGGGCGATAATCGTGGCTAGAATAGCTACAATAACGATTATTACAATTAATTCAATTAAGGCGAAGTGTTTTTTTGCCATTACCCCTCTATTGCGGTTAAAACTGAACAATTGTCAGCTGAATTTCGCCATTAATCTGGCTTCCACCAGCATCATGGCCTTTTTCGATGAGAGTTTGTTCGCTGTCTTCAGGGATAGTATTAGCGTTAGTATAATCTCCCTGAACGCCAACATAGCAGCCAGCCGGGATTATAACTCCATATCTGTCTACAGGTGCAGCCCAAAAATTCCAGTCGTACTTACCACCCCAGGATGTCGATGCAGGCCATCTTTCTAAATAGGGACCATCCCAGTGTGCA
>CAZFML010000041.1:6221-9845 GCA_964519975.1 uncultured Planctomycetia bacterium | reverse complement strand
GAATCTGATCAGTTTCAGCATTAATCTCACACAATATCCCTCCCAGCTTTTTTCCGCCTAAAATAATATCATTTGGCCATTTAACCTGACAGTCAATTCCGGTAGCTTTCTTTATCCCCTTAATGCAAGCCAAAGCAATTAAAAGGCTGATTTGGGGAACGTCGGCCAAAAGAAGAAATTCTGGTTTTAAAATCAAAGAAAAATAAATCCCGCCCGAAGGAGATATCCATCTTCGCTGCATCCGGCCTCTTCCCTTTTTTTGGGCTTCAGCAAAGACTACCACACCCTCAGGTGCCCCTTCTAAGCCTAATTTCCAAGCTAAAGTTTGAGTAGAATCTAAAGTCGGATAATAATAAACCTGGCTAGCTACAAATTTAGTTTCTAACTTATACTTGATCTCTTCGGGATAAAATTTATCGGGAATTGAAACTAACTTATATCCTTGGTGGGGTACAGCTACGATTTCATAACCTTTGCTGCTAAGATTGGAAATATGTTTCCAGAGAGCCTGACGACTAATTTTTAATTTTTTAGCCAGCTCTTCGCCAGAGGTGTAGCCAGAGTCGTTTTTCAAAACCTCTAAAATTGTTTGATCTAGATTTTTGCCAATTCTTTTCATATAAGCTTATAAACGAATCATAGTCAAAATCATCTTAAATCTGTTTAAGGCTTTTAAAGCGTGGGGTTTGTTGGCAGGCATAATAATAACTTGACCTTTCTTTAAAATATGGGGTTGCGAAGCAATGGTAATTTCAGCTTCACCATCAATAATGCCAACTAAAGCATCAAAAGGAGCTGTGTGTTCGCTTAGACCTTGACCCTGATCAAAGGCAAATAAGGTAACTGTACCGGTTTGCTTTTTAATCAAAGTTTTGCTTACCACTGAATGAGCTTGATAATCAATAAACTCACTTAATTTAAATACTTTTGCGCTTAAATCCTCCTCAATCGGTTTATGGTCCATACCAAACTTCTCCTCTAGACTTAAAATATGTTATTAATACGAGGTGGGCAGTTTAAGGTCTTACCTAGGACTAAATACTACAACCTTCTTTACAATGTGCTACTGGCCGTAGCATATATTTAATAGTTACTATCATAGCTACCTCCTATTTACCAAAATGCTTCTTGATATAATCATTCAAAAGAGTTGTGGCTTGGTCTTTACATTGGCCGCAAACCGTACCAAGCTTGGTTCTTTCCTGAAGCTCGTAATAACTTTTGGCTCCTTCTAAAACTGCATGTTCGATTTCTTGATCAGTTACATTCATGCATTGACAGACAATTTTAGCCTCTTCCTTCTCTATTTTTTCCGACATTCCGCTACAATTATAGTAATCGTTTATGGCTGCCCGAAGAGCTTTGTCGCCTAAAACCGAACAGTGTATTTTGTGCTCAGGAAGCCCGCCGAGTTCCTTGGCTATATCCTTAGGCGAAAGTTGATAAGCCTGATCTAAATCCATTCCCTTAACCATCTCGGAAAGAATTGAGGTTGAAGCAATGGCACTAGCACAGCCATAAGTCTTCCATTTACAATCAATAATTTTATTTGCTTCTTTGTCAACTTTGATTACCACGATCATTTGATCACCGCATTTTATATTTCCGGCAATACCTTTGCCGTCAGCCTGGTAACTTTCCTCATCCTCTAAAACGTTTTTAGGATTAGTAAAGTGGGCTTTTAGTTTTTCGCTATAAACCCATTCAGGATTAGTCATTGCTCTGCCTCGCTTTATAAGCTGTAGACATATCTCTTATTCTGTTTATTACTTTCGGAAGCACCTTAGCTACATATTCAATATCTTTAATAGTAGTATCTCTTCCCAAGCTGATACGCACTGAACCATGAGCATATTCGGCACCTAAGCCAGTAGCTAATAAAACGTGCGATGGATCTAAAGAGCCGGAGGCACAAGCTGAACCGGTTGAAACCGCTATTCCCTCAAGATCAAGATAAAGCAAAATTGCCTCACCTTCAGCCCCAGCGAACGAAACATTTAAAGTTCCGGGAAGACAATCGGTGGGATGACCATTAAAATGAATATCAGCAATATTCTTCTCTAAAGCTTGACGAAGAATAGCCTTTAATTTAATTAAGCGATTCTCCTCTTCCTTCATCTCTTTAGCCCGCATCTCTATTGCTTTAGCCAGTCCGATTATACCTAAGGTATTTTCGGTGCCAGCCCGGCGACCCCTTTCCTGATGACCGCCTCTAATTAACGGACAGAAAGGAACGCCTCTTTTAACATATAAAGCGCCTACACCTTTGGGACCGTATATTTTATGTGCTGAAAGGGTTAAAAAATCAACGTCTAAATCTTTAACCTCTACCGGAATTTTGCCAACGGCTTGAGCAGCATCAGTATGAAAAAGTGCACCTTTAGAATGAACTAGCTCAGCGATTCTTTTAATATCCTGGATAGTGCCAATCTCATTGTTAGCCATCATTACTGAAACTAAACCTACGTTTTGATTTAGTTTCTGATCTAGCTGGTTGAAATTAATTTTTCCTTGCGAATCTACACCAAGATATGAAACTTTGGTGCCTTTTTCCTCTAAACATTTCGCTGTCTCTAAGATACAAGGGTGTTCTATTGAGGTTGTAATGATTTCGCTTCTGCCCCCACGCAGAGATGTGCAATGCAAAGAAGGACAGGAGAATATAGATAAAACCGTATTATTAGCCTCAGAGCCACTGCCAACAAAGATAATCTCACTAAATTCAGCACCAATAAAGGAAGCGACTGTAATCCTGGCCTCTTCAATTGCCCCGCGAGCCCTTCTTCCGCAACTATGAAGGCTGGAGGGATTGCCAGAAGTATCCAGACTCTGCCTTAAGGCTTTCTGAACCTCTGGATGCAAAGGGGTAGTTGCGTTATAGTCTAAATAGACCCTGCGTTTAGCCATCATCTTCTCCTTGTATCTCGCTAAAGATTATACCCAAAAATTAACGAATGGCTACAAAAATTTGCCAAGCAAACTTTTGCTAATAATAAAGATCTGATTCTTCTCTAGAGACTATTTTACCATCCTTAAGATAGACTATTCGGTCAGCCATCTCAGCCAACTCTAGATCATGGGTAGCAATTATAACGGTTAGGCCCGATTTAGATAATTGCCTAAAAAGTTTAAATATTGAATCGCGAACTTGAGTTTCAAGCTGACCAGTAGGCTCATCGGCAACAAGCACTTTAGGATTGCTAATTAAGGCTCGAGCTATAGCCACTCTTTGTTTATCTCCTCCGTTTAAGCTATCAGCCCAAATATTTTCTTTACCACTCAAACCAACTCTTTGGAGCTGTTCTTGAAGCTCCTTAGAGACAATTTCTTTTTTGGCGAAAATTAGCGGTAGCTCAATATTTTCCTTAACACTTAAAATCGGAATTAAATGGAACCTCTGAAAAATAAATCCCAAATTCTTGCGCCGAACAGAAATCAGTTGTCTTTCCTTAAAATTGGCCACATTACTATTGTTTATTTTTATAGCTCCTTCTGTTGGCCAGTCAAGACAACTTATTAGATTGAGAAGGGTAGTTTTACCTGAACCAGAAGGCCCAACGATAGAGATTACCTCCCCGGATTTTATCCTAAGGTCCACTCCGTCTAAAGCCTTAACGCTTTCTC
>CAZFML010000041.1:0-6211 GCA_964519975.1 uncultured Planctomycetia bacterium | reverse complement strand
GAATAGTATTTTTTTAAACCGACGATCTCGATTATGTCACTCATGACTAACTTCCTCTTTCTTTATTATATTCCCATCAGCTAGATGAATGGATCTATCAGCCTGGTAGCCTAACTTTCGATTATGAGTAGCTACTACCACAGTAATACCTTCTTTTTCTTTAAGTTCGCGAAAGATATTAAATATAATCTGGGCATTTTTGGTGTCAAGATTTCCAGTTGGCTCATCAGCCAAGAGTACCTTTGGCGAAGTGGCTAAGGCTCTAGCGATAGCTACTCTCTGCATCTCTCCACCGGAAAGCTCGCGCGGTAGATGGTTCATACGCTGAGTTAAGCCTACTTTTGCTAAAAAATCTTTAGTTTTTCCGGATTGAGCAGGCAGTCTGGCAAAATGCCTTGCCAACTCAACATTCTCAAAAGCAGTCAAAGTAGGAATAAGAAAGAACTCTTCAAACACAAAACCAATATTTTTTCGTCTTAAAACAGGGAAATTTTTCTCTTTAAGACCTAAAAGCTCTTTACCTAAAACAATTAAGCTGCCTGAAGATGCTGAATCTAGACAGCCAATGAGATTAAGCAGAGTAGTTTTACCAGCGCCAGAAGGACCAATAACAGAAACAAACTCTCCTTGTTTTATAGAAAAATTTATTCCTTTTAAAGCGACAATTTCTTCGCCGGGTAATTTATAGATTTTTTTTAGTTTATCTGCTCTAATTAAATAATTCTCCATAGCCTACTCTCCACGCCGGATCGCTTCAATTGGTCGCATTGAAGCTGCCCGAAAGGCTGGATAAATTCCTGAAATTAAACCGAGAACAATAGCTCCGATCAATGAAATTAAAAGTAGCTGGGGGGTAATAAGAATGAGCTTTCCGCTCGGAGCATAAGGAAGCACTCGCTTTATAATTTGTTCTATCAGATTACCGCCCAAAACTGCTACCAGCGATCCGCTTATCCCGCCTAAAGCACAAATAAGGGTCGTCTCAATCCAGATAATCTGGAAAATATCTAAACTTGAAGCTCCTATTGCTTTCATGACGCCTATTTCCTGGGTGCGTTCAAATACCGACATTAATATCGTGTTTACAACACCGATGATGGCGATAAATATAGAGATTAAAGCTACTGAATTTACTAAAACTCTGGCTGAAGATATAAGGTTTAAAATAGTTCCTCTTACTTGAGCCATGCTTACCACTTGAATACCAGGCTCATTGTACAAATCCTCTTCAAACTCAGCTAACAAGCTTATATCCTTTAGTTTTATACCGATCCCGGTCAGCTTATTGGGAAGATTAAATAACTCTTGAGCAGTTTTAAGCGGCAGAAAGATTATCCCGTCATCTTGAGTTCCGGTACGCTCAAATATTCCCTTAACCGTAAGAATTTTATTGATTCCCGGAATAAAAATCTTATCGCCTACTGAGCGTTGCTCAACCTCAGCGGCCTCATAGCCGATAATAACCTCTTCGGATTCATCACTAGAAAACCAACTACCAGAGCTAAATTTAGTCCAGGGTTTAAGTTCAAGATAAGATTTAACTATCCCCATATACATAGCAAAACCGCCTTGACCATCCTGACGCTCAGGGTCGTAAACAGTATAAACTAGTTGCGGGGTTACTTTATCAATACGACTATCATTGGTAATTCTACTGTAGACCTCTTGCTCCATATAGCGCAAGCCCCCGCCGCCTTTAAGCATTAAGGTTGCAGCCTCATAAGGACACCCTTTAGCGGTAACTAGAACCTGATAACCCATTTTATCAATATCGCTAGTTAAGGCCTTTTGATATCCGACGTTAAAGCCAAGCAGACTCACCAACACTGCCACGGCAATAGCTACTCCGCCGACAGTTAAAAAAGAGCGTATTTTTTTTCTTCTAAGATTCTTATAAGCCAGAATAAAAAGCTTCATTTTATCTTAACCCCCTCGCCAATTAGGATTGGTTTCTTTCCCTGCAACTTAACTTTTCCTTCAACCATTACTGCCTTTCCGGTTATTTGAGGGATCGCAAACCCCGAAGGCTTAACATCAACGTAAATTAGCCCGCTATCGTCTTTTAGGTTAAACCAGCATCCCGTAGGGCATTCGGTTACAATCCTTCCTTCTAAAAGAACTAATTTTCCCTCATGGCTTTTGCTTTCAGTTAAAATATCAGAAATTCCAGTAATCTCAGTTAAGCTGATGTCTTTTCCATACTGGTTCTTAGTCGGAGCGCAAGCTATGAGCGTTACCAGAAAGAGAATCCCAACTGTCGATAAAATCAAAATTCTTGTTTTCACTTTTTGCCTCCTTTAATTTTCTCAAATTCACTATCATACTTATTGTCTAAAATGAATTCATCGAGCAGTATGAGATTCTTTTTTATCCCCCGCAAGGTAGCTTTAAAGTCTGCCTCCTGATTTTGACTAGGATTCTTAATCCCGATTAAGTTTTCGGTCTGGTGATAAAAATCAGCCAAGCTAAGACCAATGAGCTGTTTTCTAAAATCTTTATCCCTAAATTTCCTTGCCTCTGGGGACGATAACTTCTGATAATAAAAATCGACAATTTCTCCTTTAAGATCAGTAGCTAGGATAATCTGCATTCCGCCATAGGTCCCTTTTTGATTAACTCCATGAACATAGCCGATAGTTTCTTTGCCTTTAAGAACGGTGTAATAAGCATAAGGAACATCTAAAGATTCATAGATCGGATCTAATTTCTGGCCTAATTTCTTTTCTACTTCCTCTAAGAGAAGACTTCCTCCCCTTTCCTTAATAGTTATAAACTCGGTCTTGTAGTTAGTGGCTTGAGGAAAGATGCGTCTAACATCCCTGTCAGGATCGTTAAGCGAACAGCCAACTGCTGCCTCTAGTGACGATACCCCCAAAGATAGTACTAAACCGGCTATTACTAGACTAAAAATATATCTAAGCATTATCCCTCCTTAAGAACCAAAATAATAAAACTGCAAAAGGACTTGTCGGTCTTTATCTTTACCTCGAGCATAAATATCATGAAAATAACCTGCCCGGAGAGTAACTTTAGAGTTAAGTTTGTAGGATACGCCTAAGGCTATCAGCAAATCTTGGTTTCGGCTACTTTCTAAATCTTTAGACATAAACTGGGTCTGGAATTTAAGCTCTAGAGCTTCTAGCCCAGACGGCAGATAGTCGCTCTCAAACAGTAGCCCTAAAACTTCATTATCATCATCCTGGCCATAGGCTATTTCTCCTTTAAAGATATAAGGACCACTAAAATATTGAGCATCTAAACCCACTCGTTTTTTAAGAATTGTCTTTTCGGACAGCAGGTCAGCCCGAGGAATAGTCTTTAACTCTCTGGGCTGTAAAGTCTGACCAAATAGAAAAGACAAACCATATTGCCAGCTATCGTTTTTATCTCTTGATATTCTGCTAGTCAGAAGAAAATTATCATCTTTTCCTTCAATGCTCATCCCTGAACCGATTTGGGCGCTAACTTCATAATCAAATAAACTCCAGAAACCTCGATAACTAACGCCCCAGTCTTTTTTAAAGCCGATATTTTTCGAAGCCAGAGTTTGGAATAAAGTTCCATGGGTATCAAGGACTGGCTCTAAGCCAAAAGAAGGCGCAAAATGCCCAAAACGCAAAGCCTTCCCGAGACCTAGTTTATATTCTAACCAAGCATTGTGTACTTCAAGCGCAAAAGCATCGTTAGAATTCTCTAAAGAATCATAACTAAAACGTAGCTGCAAATTGGCCGTTAAGTAATCCCCGGTGTCTTTAGAAAACTTCTGGTAGTATTCAAACCCAAGCGAATTCTTTAAAGATCGGCCGTCTCTGCCTACCCAACCGTCGTTGTCGGAATAGCCGGAAATCAAGTTAACTTCTTTGTAAAAACTAGCTTCTTCTGAACTTGCCGGTAAACTACCAACAAATAGTAAAATAAACCCAATAAATAATGATTTTTTTAGAGCAATCATAACTTAATCATTTTTTTTATCACGCCAATTACTTCATCTATCTTTTGTTGCTTTTCTCGCTCTGATTTTCCCCTGAAAGCATCAACTACGCAATGCTCCATATGTTTAGTCAGTATCTTTTCGGAAACTCTACGTAAGGCACCGATTGAGGCATAAACTTGAGTTGCAATATCAATGCAGTATTTCCTCTCATCAATCATCTTCTGAATACCCTTTATTTGGCCCTCAATCCTTCGCAAGGCGACTAAGCTTTCTCTATGGGTAGTTTTGTGCTCCATTTTCAATCACCCACCTTTTCCTCTTTGGAAATATACTCCTGAGGATTACTTTTAAATTTCTCAATACAAGGCGGACAGCAAAAATAGTAAGTTTTTCCTTCATAGACATATGAATATTCTTCTTTGGCTTGCCCACCCATAACCGGACAGATACCCAAATCTTCCTCAACCGGGTTAGCCTCAGAAACTACATCCAGATCTTCAGCTACATCCATCTGATGTTGTCCCTGACTGCTATGATCCTGGGCATAACTGATCAGACCAAATCCTAAAAGAAGCGATACTGACAATACAAACCACAACTTCATATCTAACCTCCTCTTAACTTAGCTTCTCTTCCTAATATACCATACCCCCCTATGGTATGTCAAGGGTAAAAATAAACTCCTCCTCTAATAAAAACCGTTGATTTTAAAGCGGATTTTGTCTAAACCGTCAGAAGTTAACGGCCATTGCTTGGTAAGGACAAACCTTTACGCACATCTCACAAGCAATGCATTTATCATCAGAGAAAAGGACCTCCATCGATTGCTTATCAGTATCTAAAGCTCCTACTGGACAGACCCCGATACACAATCCACAATGGACACACTTTTTATCGTCGCGCTTAACATCTTTATCTAAACCTTGGATTTTAACTTTTTCTTTCTTTAAATAGTCAACGGCCTGATCGTAATCCTTCTTCTCGCCGATTAACTCTAGAACCATTAAGCCTTCCTCTTTAGGGTTAACTAAGGCCTTTAATATATTAAACTCTAAGTTGTAATCCTTAGCTAATTTACTGATTATCGGCTTATCCACTAAATTAGAAGGAAAATGAAGTACTATTTTTTTTGCAAACATAATCTCTACCTCCTCATACCTTTTTCATTGCCATTGGTTTAAACTTATAACCAGAATCCGCATCAGGAAATGAAGCAACTTTGTCAGCCAGTAAAAAATCTCCCTTTGCTATCCACTGCTTTAACTCTTCGGCAATTTCCTTGGCTTTAACATAACTCGATATTCCGGCAGTGCGGGCTTCTTTGCCTTTAACATTAATTTTTCCTGATTTTAGCTCGGCATAACTAGCTCTACCTAAACTCTCAGGAATCCCCTGAGGATAAGCTTTGCTGTAATCAACTATACTGGCTGTAATTTCCGAATCAGCCACAGCTGTGTATTTAGCAATCTCCTCGTTAAGCACTGGGATTGGCACGCCAATTCCTATACTTAAAGTTACGCCGTAGCCTAGGAAACTTACTCCTTTAAGCCACTCTGGCTTCATCTGTTTTAAGTCACCGATTACGGCTGCGGTTCCGGCTGGCACAAGGGTAGTGCCATTGTCAGCTCTTTTTACTCCCGGGTTGTGTTGAGTACCCCACCAAGAAATATAGCCAACTCCGCCACCTAAGAAAATTTTTGTTCCCACACCAATGGTTTGATAAAAAGGGTCGTTCAGTAGAGGTGAAAGCTGTCCGGCGCTGCAATAGTTAGCATTGCCTAGCTTAGGAAGTAATGTCCCCATGTAAGTATATATCGTTTTATCAGAAAGATTAACCGCAATGTTGTAGTTCTGATAGAGGTTCCTGGGGTTAAACAGAACTGCCTCGTTTATATCCTTAATATTAATTGCCGTCTTTAAGCTTTTGGCCGGATAACAATCAGTTCCGTAAGCCGAAGCTTCCAAAACCAGATCCTTACCTTTAACTAAATCTTCTATCACATGGCCTCCGCCGTAGCTAAAGGCTCCCGGAAATACTTTATTCCGAGGATCGTCTTTGGCTAGAGCGGTTGCGCCAATATAGACATCTACGGCCGCAAAGCCGGCATAGATTTCGATACCATTTAAAGTAGCCGAGCCTCCTCCCAGTTTAATCTTAGGCTTTGCATGGCCTAAATTAAGATAGGCTCCCGAAGAACACATTGGACCAAAAGTTCCGGTAGTTACAACATCAACTTCTTTAGCCGCCTGCTTAGAGCCTTTTTGCTTAACGATATC
>CAZFML010000040.1:0-10355 GCA_964519975.1 uncultured Planctomycetia bacterium | reverse complement strand
TTTTATGTATTTATCGGTTAATTTCTGAAGATCTTCTTCGGATTTAAAACGTTCGTCTTCGGAAATTTTCTTATCTTTCTCAAGCTGTTTTATTCTTTCCTTGCCATCTCTTCTTACGGTCCGGATAGATACCTTTCCCTCTTCGGCGACCTTTTTTACTATCTTTATCAACTCATCGCGTCGCTCCTCACTCAAAGGAGGAACAATTAAACGGATAATCTTTCCGTCGTTAACCGGAGTAATTCCTAACTCTGACTGCAATATTGACTTTTCAATCTCTTTTAAAGAAGTTGGATCATAAGGATGTATAACCACCATCCGGGCCTCAGGAATTCCAATAGTAGCGATCTCTTTAAGTAAAGTAGGTGTTCCGTAGTAGTTGACCCTTACACCTTCTACCATTTTCGGATTTGCCCGGCCGGAACGAAGTTCAGCTAACTCTCTTTTCGTAGCCTCAATGCCCTTTTTCATGCTATTTTCTATTTCGGTCAAAACTTCTTTTGCAATCATATACCTTCCTCCACTTAAGATATCAAGGTTCCTAAATCTTTTCCCGAAATTACTTTTTTTAAATTATTTTGTTTTAAAAAGTTAAAAACTACTATTGGCAACTTATTTTCCATACATAAAGTAATTGCTGTCGAATCCATTATCCTAAGCTTCTTGTTGATTACTTCCATATACTTAAGCTGTTTAAACATTTTAGCTTTCTTATTTTTTAAAGGGTCGGCCGAATAAACACCGTCTACTTTTGTTCCTTTAAGCAAAACATCAACCCCTACCTCAACACCCCTTAGGGCAGCGGCAGTGTCGGTAGTAAAATAAGGATTGCCGGTCCCGGCAACAAAGATTACTACCCTTTTTTTCTCTAGGTGACGTACGGCCCGGCGGCGAATATAAGGCTCACCAATCCTCTCCATTTCAATCGCAGTCATAACTCTGGTAGCAATATTCTGATTCTCTAAAGCATTTTGAAGAGCTAACCCGTTTAAGACGGTTGCCAACATGCCCATGTAATCAGCCACGGTGCGCTGCATTTGAAACTCAGAAGACTTGGGTACCCCGCGGAAAATATTTCCCCCGCCGACGACCAAAGCAGTCTCAATTCCTAAACCGACTACCTCTTTAATCTGTTTAGCTAAATGCGCGCAGACTGAAGTATCAATCCCATGGGAGTATTTCCCCTGAAAAGCTTCTCCGCTCAGTTTAAGAAGAATCCTTCTGTATCTAGCCTTCATTTGCCTCTCCTGATTTTAGAAAGCTTCTATCCTGAAGTCTACGAATCCTCTCCCAAGGCGAAACGGACAAATCTTTTAATTATGACGTTCTCTCCGGTCTTAGAGACTACATCACGAAGATAATCACCGACTGATATGCTATTATCTTTTATAAACGGCTGCTCTAAGAGACAACTCTGCTTGCAATACCCTTGAGCATCTTCAACTGCCGATAAAGTTTCTTCAAGCACATCTTCTTTTTGAATATATTCAGGGCTTGAAGCGGCAACCTGCATAGCGATATCTTTAACAAAAGCCTTAAATACTTCCGTCCGGGCAACAAAGTCAGTTTCGCAATTAACCTCAACCAAAACGCCTAAGTTGCCTCCGAAATGAACATATGAGTCTATGCGTCCCTGACTGGCAGTCCTTGAGCTTTTCTTGGCTAAGGTCTGAACACCTTTATTTCTTAAAATTTCCAAAGCTTTATCAAAATCTCCTTTGGCTTCGGCTAAGGCTTTTTTACAATCATTAATTCCCAAAGAACTCATATCCCTTAATTTCTTAATGTCATCCAAACTCATCAATCTCCTCCTTATGAAGTTATAGCTATTTCATAAACCTAAATCGCTAGGCTTTTTTCTCTAGGCTTTTAGATTTCTTAGTAGAAGTTTGTTTTTCCTCAGAAGAATCTTCTTTGGCCTTATCGTCTTTTGCGGTCTTAACTATTTCATTTGCCTTCTTAAAACCTTCGTTAACCGCTTCAGCTATACAAGAAGTTATGTACTTTACTGACTTTATCGAATCGTCGTTACCGGGTATTGGACAATCGATATCTTCAGGATCAGCATCAGTATCGATTAAAGCAATAACTGGTATCGATAACTTCTGGGCCTCCCTTACGCAGGCGGTTTCTTTTTTGGGATCGACCACAAAAATACACCCCGGCAGCTCATCTAAGGTAGTAACCCCGCTGTAAATCTTTTCCATTCGTTCTATATCGCGGTTTAAACACACAACCTCTTTTTTTACCATGGTCTCAAACTTACCTTTCTCTCTTTTCTCGATAAGCTCTAAGTATTTATTTATCCGGGTTCTTACCGTAGAAAAATTGGTAAGTAAACCTCCTACCCATCTTTCTACTACATAAGGCATGCTGCAAGAAGTTGCCAGCTGCCGCATCTCTCCCCGGAGCTGCTTCTTGGTAGCTACAAAAAGAATTTTCTCGCCCAGTTTTGCCTTCTCTCGAGCAAAGTCTTTTGCCTCCTGAAGTTTGAGGGCTGTTTTTTCTAAATCAATAATATAAACATTTTTCTTTTTCCCGAAGATAAACTTCTTCATTTTGGGATTCCAGTGTTTGCTTAAATGCCCGAAGTGCACTCCGCTCTCTAGCAAGTCTTTAATAACATCCGGTAACGCCATCAGTTTCTTCCTCCTTCTCGACTATTTAATTAATTTTTCCTTTTAGACAGTATTTTCCCTTGCCGGCTAAAGCTTTTTAAGCTTTTGGCCGCGTTAAATCTTGTTTCAAAGTATATCATATTTCTTAATATATTCAATATATATTATAAACCAGCCTAGCTAGGCACTAAACTGCAGATCATACAGTTTTTTATAAAGGGAGTTGGTTTCTATGAGGTGGGAATGGGTTCCGATTCCAGCGATATTTCCCTTCTCTAAAACTACTATTCGATCAGCCTTCTGAACCGTAGAAAGCCGATGGGCAATAACAAATGAAGTCTTTCCCTGCATAAGTGCATAAAGGGCATCTTTTACCAGTTGCTCTGAAGCCGAATCAAGGTTACTGGTAGCTTCATCTAAAATTAAAATCGGGGCATCTTTCAAAATAGCTCTGGCAATCGCTACTCGTTGCTTCTCCCCTCCGGAAAGCCTAAATCCCCTATCACCGATTACAGTATCGTAGTTTTGAGGAAGCCGCATAATAAAATCATCGGCTAAGGCTTTCTTTGCCGCCTCCTTAATCTGCTGATCAGAAGTATTCTGGTTTCCGTAGGCTATATTAGCTTTAACTGTGTCATTAAAAAGTATCATTTCCTGAGTCACCATACCAACAAGACTGCGCAAAGACTTTAAACGACCTCTTTTTATATCAAAACCATCAAATGAAATATTACCCTGCGTGGGATCGTAAAAACGGGGAATTAGATTTATTAGGGTGGTTTTTCCAGCTCCCGAAGGACCAACAATGGCTACCAGCTCACCTCTTTTGACTTCAAGGTTAACTCCTCTTAGAACCTCCTCGGTTGACTCCTCATATCTAAAACGAATATCCTTAAAACTAATCTTTTCTCTTAAAATCGGCATCTTGATTGCACCCGGCGAATCCTTAACTGAAACCTCGGCTTCTAATATATCGTAAATACGCTTATTGGCGGCTAAACCCTGCTGGGTTGTAAAATGAACACCGGTTAATTTCTTAAGCGGCTGCATCAAAGACATCAGCGACCCCATAACCACGCTAAAGCCACCAAAAGAGATATTTCCCCGAGCGACTTCTCTTCCCCAAATCGCCAAAATTACGGTTGTGGCTATTGCTCCGGCTAACTCCGAAATCGGAGTAGATAAAAGCATGCGTTTAGTAGCCTTCATTAGATAGCGAAAGTAGCGCTGATTTTGGGTCTTAAATCTTTTGAGTTCATACTCTTCCATCGAGAAAGCCTTAACAATTCTCACCCCGGAAATAGTCTCGGAAAGTAAAGAGTTTATATCGGCCATCTTCTCCTGGGTCTGAGTTGAAATTTTCTTTAACTTGCGCCCAATTTTAGCTATCGGCAAAACAATTAACGGTAAAAATATGACCGTTACTAAGGCTACTTTTCCGCCGATAGTAAAGGCAAACCCAATATATATAAGAAAACGAAACGACTCATGAATCAAATCCCTAAAAGCAAAAGAAATTGCGCTATTAATGCATCCGACGTCGTTAGTAATCCGGCTCATTAGCTCGCCGGTTCTTTGACGAGAATAAAAGGCTAGGGAAAGCTCCTGAAGCTTTTCAAAAAGTTTATTTCTGACCTCTTTTACCGTGCGATAAGCCACGGTATTCATCAAATACCCCTGAAGCCAGAAAAATAGGCCTTTAACTAAAAAATAAGGGATAATCGCAATCACCAGAACTTTAAATAAAACCGCTGGATCAACAGCATTTAAATTATCAACCAAACCGGAAAGAAAAGGCGGTAAAGTGGTGGGAATTACTATCTGTTTGCCGGTAAAAACAATATCAACTAAAGGTAAAATCGAAAGAATGGTTAACCCGTTTAAAGCCGCTGAGATGCTAGTTGCAACCAAGGCTACAGCAAAAATCCCTAGCTGAGGCCTTAAAAATCGCAATAATTTCAGGTAATTTTTCATAGCCAAGATTTTATCACATCAATTGACTTTTAACAAGGGATTTGATAAGATAGGTGCTATGTTAAGCGTAGGTGTAATCGGAATAGGCAAGCTAGGCAGTATCCACTTACGTATCTATAAGGAAATCAACAAGATAGGAAAGATTTATCTGGTCGACAAAGACCAGAATATCTTAAATAATCTTAACGACCAGCCCAGCTTCGAAGACTATCAAAACCTAAAGGGAAAGGTAGACTTAGTAAGCATTGCCACCCCTACCAGTACCCACTTTGAAATCGCTAAATTTTTCTTAAAAAACCGGGTTCCGGTATTGGTTGAAAAACCCTTAGCTCAAAACTTAGAAGAAGCTGAAAAATTAATCAGCTTATCTAAGAAAATGCGGACCCTTCTTTTTGTCGGTCATGTTGAACGCTACAACAGCGCCTATCTAGCGGTAAAAGAGTTTATCAAAAAACCTTTGTTTATTGAGTGTCACCGCTTAAGCACCTATCCTAACCGCTCTTTAGATATCAGCGTAGTCTTAGATTTAATGATTCACGACCTGGATATAGTTTTAGATTTAGTAAAAGACCCCCTAAAGAAAGTCCAAGCCAAAGGAGTAAAGGTCCTTTCGCCTTCGGCTGATATTGCTAATGTCCGGCTTGAATTTAAGAAAGGTTGCGTGGCTAATATAACTTCTTCCAGAATATCAGCCAAAAAAGAAAGAAAAATCAGAATCTTTACCTCTAATCTTTATGTATCTTTAGATTATGCTAATCAAGAAGTAGAAATCTATCAGAAAACCGCAGATAAAATAGAGAGAAAATCACTGCCGATCAACAAAGAAGAGCCGCTAAAAAAAGAAATTTCTGAGTTTATTAAACTGGTTGAAATGAAGAAACATAAAACTGCCTACGCCGAAAAAGCAAAAGATGCTCTTGGCCTTGCCCGGAAAATCGAAAGAATTATCAAAAAATAATGAAAAAAATTGTAATTGTTGCTGGTGATACCTCAGGTGACCTTTACGGGGGTCTCTTAGCTAAAAAGTTAAGACAGAAATATCAATCAGCGCAAATTTACTCTTTTGCCGGGCCGCATCTAGCTGAACACTCCCAGCAACTAATAAACTTACTTTCACACTCAGTGAGCGGTCTGGTTGAAGTGCTGTCTTCATTAAAAAAAATATTTGATGTTTTTGAACTGGCTTTAAAAAAAATAGATGAGCTTAAGCCCGATCTAATAATCTTAATTGACTTTCCTGATTTTAACTTAAGGTTAGCCAAAAAACTCAACAAAAAATATCCTCTCTTCTACTACGTCAGCCCTCAAGTCTGGGCCTGGAGAAAGAAAAGAGTAAACCTGATTAAACAATTTGTCGATAAAATGGTGGTTATCTTTAAGTTTGAAGAAGATTTCTACAAAGACCAAGGTATAGATGCCCTCTACTTTGGCCACCCCCTCTTAGAAATTATCGATAAACCCCAAACTGAAACCAAGAATATAATTTCGTTTATGCCTGGCTCAAGAAAAAATGAGGTAAAAAAGCATCTTCCGATCATGAACAAAGCAAAACAGCTTATCGAAAAGCAACTCCCGGACTATAATTTTCAAATAATAAAACCAAAAAGCTTAGAAGAAAGTTTTTATCGGCAGTTTTCTCCAGATATGGAAATTGTAAATCACTCTTACCGCACTTTGGCTGAATCCAAATTTATTGTTGCCTCTTCAGGTACAGCCACGGTAGAAATTGCAGTTTTAGAGATACCTTACCTTATAATCTATAAACTGAATCCGATAACCTGGCAAATCTTAAAACGCCTAGTAAATGCCGAATTTGTTGGTATGGTAAATATATTATCAAAAAGAAAAGTGGTAGATGAACTCCTCCAAAATCAGGCTAATCCTAAAAAAATAGCTGAAATAACTTGTGGTTATTTAAAAGATACGTTAAAATATAATCAGCTAAAGCAAGAGTTAAAAAAAGTAAAACAGACCCTTTCGCCAAAAGGGGCCAGCGAAAAATTCGCTGAATATATCGGCAAATATTTAAATTTAACTTAAATAAAAGGAGATAGCATAAAAAAATCATTTACCCTAATTGAACTAATTGTAGTTATCGCTATCATTGCCATCTTAGCGGCAATCATTGCTCCTAATGCTTTTAAGGCAATTGAGAAGGCGAAGGTCTCCCGGGCAATTTCGGACTTTAAAACAATAAAAACAGCATCGATGTCTCTTTATGCTGATACCGGAAAATGGCCCGACACAACTTACGGCGACACATGGGTTACTAGCAGCGGTTTATTTATCGACAACGGAGCAGGTTGGGATGGTCCCTATTTAGAAAAGTCTCCTGACCCTCACCCCTGGGCAGGAAGATACATGTTTGAAGGTGAAGACGACTGGGCTAAAAGCCCCACAGAGCCCGCTAACGGAATCATAGAATCAATTATTGATTTTGAAAATCACTGCCTCTCCGGATCTACAACCGGCTGCCCCGTTCCAAGTGCTGCTGCAAAAAAAATTGACGAAACCATAGATGATGGCAATAGTTCCTGGGGCGAGTTTAGGCACTGGGGTGGAAGCGATACTCAGTGGGTTTTAATTTGGGATGCTTTTACCCCCTAATTGAGGTTTTAGTATGAAAAAATCATTCACTCTAATTGAACTGATTGTAGTTATTGCAATCATCGCTATCTTAGCCGCAATCATTGCTCCTAATGCTTTTAAGGCTATTGAGAAGGCTAAAATATCAAGAGCTATAGCTGACTTTAAGACTTTCAAAACTGCTATGTTTAGCTATTACGCTGACTGCGGTAAATTTCCAAGCGGACACACTTCGCCGGTAGATCCGACAAACTATTATGTAGTGATTGGTAACGAACCACAAGTGCCTTATTTTATGGAAGATACTGACAGCGATTCCGGCTGAGATGGACCCTATGTTGATAGTTTTAAACTGAGCCCTTGGGGAACCTGGTATACTATCACAAATGAACAGTTAAGCGCCGCCGATTTTGTTAACCCCACAGGAATAGATTATAGTTTTGCGATTAACGATGATCCCAAGGATACGGGAAACCCCCTTTCCTCTTTACAGCAGATCGATGAAAAAATAGACGACGGAAATTTAAGTGACGGCATGGTCATGGAAGGTGCGGAAGAATATCAGCTTGAAATGTCCTTAGTTGAAGTTGATAAAAGGTAAGTCGACCCTATCTATTCTACCTGTTTTCTTTTGATAAAGCCATAAATACTAAATATTGCTGCCGGAGTAACCCCGCTTATCCTTAGAGCTTGGCCTAAGTTTTTAGGCTTAAACTTCTTTAACTTCTCAACGATTTCTTTGGAAAGTGAAGGAATTTTAGAATAGTCAATCTTAGGCAGTTTTATCTTATCAAACCTCTCTATATCTTTTGAAGAAGCTAACTCTCTTTTAAGAAAACTCTCGTATTTAGCTAAAACCTCTATCTCTCTTTTAACCGCTGGTTTAAACTGAGTATCAAAATGCTTCTTGAAAGTCTCAAAACTGACTTTGGGCCGTTTCAAGGCCTGATAAACGGACATTAGTTTTCCTTGAAAAATAATCTTTTTGCTCTTGGCTTGCTTTAAGCCTTTGGCAATAGAATCCTGCTTCTCTTTAACTAGCTGATATTCTTTCTTGGTCAATAAACCTAGATTGTAAGCAAGAATCCCAAGTCTTATATCAGCATTCATCTCTCTAATTTGAAGCCGAAACTCACTGCGCGAAGTAAACATCCGATATGGTTCGTCAGTTCCCTTGCTGGTTAAATCATCGATTAAAACTCCGATATAAGCCTGATTTCTCTTTAAAATGAAAGGGGTTTTCTTCTTAACTGAAAGAGCAGCATTAATTCCGGAAATTGCTCCCTGAGCCGCTGCTTCTTCATAGCCAGTAGTTCCGTTTACCTGACCGGCAAAGTAAAGTCCGCTTACTTTTTTTGCTTCTAAAGTGAGGTCTAATTCTCGAGCATCAACAACTCCATGCTCAATTCCATAGCCGGGACGTAAAATCTTAGCCTTCTCTAAACCGGCAATAGAATGAATGAACTTTTCCTGAACTTCTAAGGGAAGTGAGGTTGAAATTCCATTAGGGTAAACCTCGTTAGAATTAAAACCCTCAGGTTCAATAAAAATCTGATGTTGATTACGTTCGGAAAAATTAACTACCTTATCCTCTAAAGAAGGGCAATATCGTACGCCGCGCGATTTAATCTTTCCGGTATAAAGCGGTGAATATTTTAGGCTTTTTCTGATTATTGCATGGGTTTTTTTATTAGTATGAGTTATAAAGCAGCTTAAAGTTTTTTTAGCTATATTTTTATTTAAAAAAGAAAAAGCTACTGCATCAGAGTCCGGAGTCTGCTCAATCATTTTTGAAAAATCAAGCGTACGCTTATCTAACCTAGCGCAAGTTCCGGTCTTAAAATGCTTGGTTTTAAAACCTAATCTTTTAATACTTTCAAATAAAGCGTCACTTGACTGCTCATTGAGCCTTCCTCCGGGAAAACTTTTCATACCAATATGAATTAGGCTTTTTAAAAATGTACCAGCACAAATAATAACTGTTTTTGCTTTTAATATTTCGCCGGAATCTATAGCTACGCCCACTATTGTTTTATTCTTAACCAGTATCTTATCTACTCTGGCCTCTAAAATCTTAATGTTTTTACTTTTGCTTAAGAATTGTCTGGCTACTTTAGGATATAAAGACATATCCACCTGGGCTCTGGTTGCCCAGACTGCTTTTCCTTTGCTGCGGTTTAAAATCCGGTAACCTAAAGCGCATTTATCACTAATTTTTCCAATTAACCCGCCTAAAGCATCTACTTCTCTTACCAGATGCCCTTTAGCTATACCGCCTACAGCCGGATTGCAGGACAACTTGCCAATTCCTTCCACTTCTAAGGTCAAAAGTAAAACTTTACAGCCAAGTTTTGAAACGCTCCAAGCGGCCTCAATTCCGGCGTGACCTCCGCCAACTACAATACAATCAAACTGATTCATAGGCTAAAATTGTACCACAAATAAAAAAAGGGACACATCCTATTTTTCGGCACGGTTTCTTTATTCAAAACACCTTAAAAAATAGGATGAGCCCCTAATTAAAACGAGGTCTCTTTCTTGGCCAATTCAGCTAATTTATAGATAAGCTCTCTGCCTAGAAATTCCCCTAAACCGCCTTTTTTGGCTTGGGATTCGCCGAAACTATCTGTGGAATCTCTCAGATTGGAGGTATAAATAAGTAAAGGTACCGGGTCGGCGGTATGGGCTTTTACTTTACAGACTGTAGAATGGTCAGCGGTTACACAAATTAGGCAGTCTTCTTTTTTTATTAAAGAAAAAAGGCTGCCAAAGAAAAATTTATCAATTACCTCAATTATTTCTTTTTTCTTTAAAAAATCCCCATCGTGCGCCGGTTCATCCGGGCCTTTGATGTGAATATAGAGGCCGTCAAATTTAGCAATCTCATCTTGAGCCTTTTTTGCCCAGAAAGTGTAATCTTTCTGCAGATCGCCTGAAGAAAGCGGAATACCTACAACCTCCATCCCACACAATAAGGCAATGCCTTTCTCAACCGGCATCTGTGCAAAACAACCGAATCTGAGACCTGTGGTTTCTCCAATAGGTTTAAATTTAGGCAAACTATCTCCAGCGTCTCGAGATAAAATTACGTTTGCTGAAAGCTTACCTTGCTCTTTACGTTTTTTGTTAATCTCACTTTCAGAAAGAACAACTCTCGATTTAGCTGTGAATTCATTG
>CAZFML010000039.1:0-10519 GCA_964519975.1 uncultured Planctomycetia bacterium | reverse complement strand
TTAAATAGTGTAACTTTTAACCAGGATAGAGGCGTTTTGCTTTTGCAGGGCGAGGTTTTAGCCAGCAGCGAGGTTGCGGAGACAGTATTGACAGAATTTATGCAGGGGCTTGAAGGCTCGGCGTTTTTTGCCGAGGCTAGTTTGACCTCTTCAAGGAAAGAAAGGGCTGTCCAAAGTTTCAAAATGCATTGTGATCTGCCTCGTTAGTGGAGGCTAGATAGAAGAGATTGCTATGGTTTTAACTCAGATAACTCAAACCCAGAAAAAAATAATAATTGCGACAACTGTTGTTGTGATAGCCTTTATAGTTTTCTGGCTATTTATATATGCCCCGGCCAAAAGAAGGATGGTTGGGCTTAAAGCACAACTCCAGGCTAAAGAACAGGAAGTTAAAGATATTCAGATGATGGCGGCTCAAGGAGGTACTTTAGAGGAAAGTATAACTTTGCTTAATAAAAGGTTTGTCAACTTGGAAGATAAATTTCCGGCCAAGGAAGAAGAGGCTTTGCGCAAGATATCTGATTTTGCCCGCCAACTAAGGATTGATATTATTTCTATCCAGCCGGAGTCAAAGCATCCGGTTAGTTTTAAGCAAGAGGGTCCGCTAGGAATTGACCAAAGGGTTTGCCAAAGTATATTTATCGCTATTGATCTCAGGTGTTCATATGGAGAACTGGTAAGATACATAGAGCTGTTAAGACAAGAATTACCGGCATTGATAACTGTTGAGAAGCTTGCGATTACCAGAGAAAGGGCAAGGGAGTCAAGAAGGTTAAAAGTTGACTTAGGTTTTAATCTTTATCTTTTATCTTAATATTAGAAAATGAACAAGAAAGACAAGACAAGATTAGCAATTACCGCTGTTTTAGTAGTTGTATTTATTCTTGCTTTAGGTAATGCCAAAAAGACCATCAGCAGAGTCCAGGCCCGGCGCAAGAAAACGCTAAAGTCAACAGTTTTAACTAAGTCTGAAGATAGTAACATACCCTATGATGTTTTGTACCCTTCTCAAGGAGAGCGGCAATCTACAGAAGGTTTATATAAGAGCTTAGAGGAGGAGACCAGGGGGATTGTCTTTAAACGTGACCCCTTAGTAGGTATGAGATTGTTGCTAGGGATATCTCCGGTAGTACGGTGGCTCTCACTGGTATCATCTGGAACGAGCAAGACCCCAAAGCCATAATAAATAATGAAATAGTTGGCGTCGGAGATGAAGTTGGTGAAGAAATCGTGATAGAAATCACCCCCAACTCAGTTATTTTATCTGACGGAACCAGCCACTCTAAACTGCGCTTAAGCCGCTAAATCAGCCTGTTATGCCAAAAGCTTCCTATAAAGCTTATATCGATACCCTAAGTAAAATAAGCAGCGCTATCACTTCTGACCTTTACCTTGGAGATGTCTTAAAACTAATTGTTACTTTAACTGCCAATGTAATGAAGGCAAAGATCTGTTCGTTATGGCTTTTAGATGATAAAAAGAAAGAGTTACGGATTAGGGCTACCCAGGCTATGAGCAGTGAATATTTAAAAGAGAGAAGCTTGGGGCTCGGTGAAGGTATAGTCGGTTTAGTAGCTAAAGATAAAAAGCCGATAACTATTCTTGATGTTTCAAAAGATAAGCGTTATAAGGAAAAGAGATTAGCAAAGCTAGAGAGTTTAGTTTCGATGCTCAGTGTTCCGATGCTAGTTAAAAGAAAAGTTATTGGAGTTATTAACTGCTATACTACTTCCCTTTACAAGTTCACTAAAAGTGACATTGAGCTTTTAAGTACCATAGCTAATCAGGCTGCGGTAGCTATTGAAAATACGGAATTAATAGTTAAAACTCAGATAGTTCAGGAAGAGCTTCAGGCTCGCAAAAAAATCGAGAAGGCCAAAGGAATTTTAATGCGCCAGCAAAAGTTAAACGAAGAAGAGGCTTATAATCTAATTAGGAAATCAAGCATGGATAAGCGGGTTTCAATGAAGGAGATCGCTGAGGCAATCATCTTAGCTTTCGAGATAAAAAAAGTCTGAAAATTACTTGACAATTCAGTTTAGATTGGTATATTTAACTAACAGACGAAGGCGTCTTCTCTTTGTGTAACCAGGCAAAGAAAAGGCGCTTTTTTAGTTTATGGTCAGGAGTAGGAAATGAAGATTATAACCAAAGAGCGGATTGCTGAAAATCTAGTTAAATTTATCATTGAATCACCATTGATTGCTAAAAAAACTCTGCCTGGTCAGTTTATTGTTCTGATGGTCAATGAATCCGGCGAGCGTATTCCTTTAACTATCGTTGATACTGACAAGGCAGAGGGTTTAATTACCATAATTTTTCAGGAGGTAGGTTATACTACCAAGCTGCTGGGCAAGCTGGATGAGGGAGATTCGCTTTATTCCTTAGTCGGGCCCTTAGGTAAACCCACAGAGATTAAGAACCACGGAAAAGTCATTGTAGTCGGCGGCGGAGTGGGCATTGCTGAGCTTCTACCGGTAGTTAAGGCTTTAAAGGAGGCTGGTTGTGAACTTACTTCAATTCTCGGTGGACGTAGTGAAGAGTTAGTAATTTTACGCGATCAGATAAAACAGTTTTCTGATCAGCTCTATATAACTACTGATGATGGTTCTTTAGGCGAAAAAGGCTTAGTAACTGCCCCCTTAAAGCGGCTGCTTAGCAAGAGCAAGGATTGGGGGTTGGTGTTTTGTGTTGGGCCGGTAATAATGATGAAGGTAGTTTCTGATTTAACTAAAGAATACAATATCGAGACTACAGTTTGCCTTAATGCGATTATGGTTGATGGAACTGGTATGTGCGGTGGTTGCCGGGTTACCGTAGGCAATGAAACTAAATTTACCTGTGTTGATGGACCGGATTTTGATGGACACAAGGTTGATTTTAATCTGCTGATGACTAGGCAGAAAAGGTTCCTGCATCATGAAGAGCAGTCAATTTGTAAGTTAGATCAGCAAATAAACGAAAAGACATGAGTAGTAAGCCAAATCCTAAGATGATCCCAATGCGCGAGCAGCCGGCTTCGGAGCGGATCAAAAACTTTAAAGAGGTGCCTTACGGCTACTCTTCTGAGGAGGCTATCGGTGAAGCTAAGCGCTGCTTGCAGTGCAAGAAGCCTTTATGTGTACCGGGCTGCCCAGTAGAGATAGACATCCCGGGTTTTATTGATTTAATTGCTAAGGACGATTTTAAGGGAGCAATTAGGAAGATGAAAGAGACTAACAGTCTTCCGGCTATCTGCGGCCGGGTTTGCCCCCAGGAAGAGCAGTGTCAGAAGGTCTGTATCTTGGCAAAAATGTCTGAACCAGTAAGTATTGGCAGGCTGGAAAGATTTATTGCTGATTGGGAAGCAGAGCAAGGTAGTATAGAAGTTCCTCAAAAAGCTGCTTCTTCCGGCAAAAAAATAGCTGTGGTTGGCGGCGGGCCAGCTGGGCTTACTGTGGCTGGTGAATTGGCTAAGTTGGGGCATCAGGTTAAGATATTTGAGGCTTTGCATAAGATGGGCGGAGTGTTAATGTACGGGATCCCTGAGTTTCGCTTGCCTAAAGCAGTGGTGGAAAGAGAAGTTGAATACGTAAAATCCCTAGGCGTAGATATTGTAACCTCGTTTGTGGTTGGGAAACTGGAAACTGTAGATGAGTTGCTTCTGCATTATGATGCTGTATTTATCGGCAGCGGGGCAGGTCTACCCTGGTTTATGGATTTACCGGGAGAAAACTGTAACGGGATATATTCGGCTAATGAGTACTTAACCCGGGTGAATTTAATGAAGGCTTATAGATTTCCCGAGTATGATACTCCGATTATAAAAGGAAAGCAAGTTGCTGTAATCGGCGGCGGCAATGTAGCTATGGATTCAGTAAGAACTGCTCTGCGTCTAGGCGCAGAGCAAGCAAGGATTATTTATCGGCGCTCACGTAAAGAGATGCCAGCCCGGGAAGAAGAGATTCATCATGCTGAAGAAGAAGGAGTAATTTTTGAGTTTTTAACCTTACCGGTTGCTTATCATGCAGATGAGAACGGCTGGGTAAAAGAGATGGAGTGTTTGAGGATGCAGCTCGGTGAACCTGATGCCTCAGGCAGAAGGCGACCGGTTCCGATTGAGGGGTCTAATTTTAAGATTCCGGTAGATACAGTGGTTGTAGCTATTGGTAACAGCCCCAACCCCTTGGTTCCTTCTACTACATTAGGCCTTGAAATTGGTAAAAAAGGTAATATAGTAATAGATGAGAAAACTGGCAAAACCAGCAAAAAGGGGGTGTTTGCCGGTGGAGATATTGCTACTGGTGCAGCTACGGTAATCTCAGCTATGGGAGCAGCCAAGTCGGCAGCTAGGGCAATTGATCAGTATCTAAACAATGGTAACTGGTAAAGGGAATTTAGTTTATGGAAAGATTTGACAAAGACGGAAGGCTGATCATACCTTTTAGTCAAAGGGAAAAGGGTAAGCCAAAAGTTAAAGAAGATAAAATCAGATATGTCATAAGCGAAGCCTACTGTCCCAAGGGCTGCAGCTTAATAGACCCTGATCATAAAATTAACGGATTTTCGGGCTTAAAGATTAAATTTAAGCGGCCGGGCACAGAAGGTGAGTTTGTTATCTCAGCCATAGAGGGAGACTTTGATAAAGTTATTCTTTCCGGTGAGTTAGAGCCGGGAGTTAAAGATGATCTTTATTGCCCGCATTGCGGGGTAAGTTTTGAGAAGTTAGTTGATTGCGATTGTAAATCCGGAGCTGAGATGATAGTAATTGGGTTAACTCCCAAGCTAGATTTTAATAACGCCGTATCTTTTTGTAATGTGACTGGATGTGAGAAGGGAAGTTTTGTAAAGTCAGGAGATATTCTTAGGCATATTCGCTTAAAGCATTCATTTTAGAACAAGAGGAGAAAATGTCAAAACAGTTAATCGAGAAAGCCAAGGAAAAATTCGGGGTTATTGTCAAAGAACAGCTTGCCCGGGTTGAGAAAATTAAGCAACCGGTCAAGAAGATTGACTACTCTAACTTAAGTCCGATTGTTATCGGAGTCTGTCCTGGTGATGGCATTGGTCCGGTTATCGCAGAACATGCAAAGACAGTTTTGTCGCACCTTCTGAAACCGGAGCTGGCTAGCGATAAGATTAAGTTTAAAGAGATTGCCGGCTTGACTATCGAAAATAGAGCCAAGCATAAAAAGGCTGTTCCTGATTCGGTGTTAAAAGAGATAAAATCTTGCCATCTGATTTTAAAGGGACCGACCACTACCCCTCAAGCCGGAGATAAGTGGCCTAATATTGAGAGTGCTAATGTGGCTATACGCCGCCATTTAGACCTTTATGCCAATGTTAGACCAGTACGTATCCCGCAGCTGGGCATTGACTGGTGCTTTTTTCGCGAAAATACCGAAGGAGCTTATATCCTAGGCTCTAGAGGGTTTGATCTATCTAAAGATTTGAGCATAGATTTTAAAGTGATTACCGAACCAGGCGCTGAACGGATCATTACCATGGCTTTTGACTATGCCAAGAAAAACAAGATTAATCGAGTAACCGTAGTTACTAAATCTAACGTAGTAAAGACAACTGACGGCCGTTTCTCTAAGGTAGCTTTTAGAGTTGCTAAAAAATATCCCAAAATTAAGCTTGATGAGTGGTACATTGATATAATGACTGCCAAGCTTCTTGATCCGGCTAGACGTTGTGATTTCAAAGTATTTGTTCTGCCTAATCTCTACGGTGATATTTTAACTGACGAAGCCGCTCAACTCCAAGGTGGAGTCGGTACTGCTGGCAGTGCTAATATCGGTAGTCGCTGGGCGATGTTTGAGGCTATACACGGAAGTGCTCCCAGAATGGTTAAAGAGGGTCGTGATAAGTTCGCTGACCCCTCTTCAATGATTAAGGCTGCGGCTATGCTGCTTAACCATATTGGTTACCCTAAAGAGGCTAAGAGAGTAGAGATGGCTTTAGAGCTCTGCAGCCAATATGAGAAAAAAAGAGTAATTACCGGAAGAAACGACGGATCAACCGGTAAAGAATATACTGAATATCTATTATCCTGGATAGACAACCCTAAGCTTAAAGCTCGCTGGGAACAAGGTCTTAAGACAGCTAAACTATAGAATTTTCAAAAGATACTTGACATTTAGATTCTAGAGTGGTATATTTGGGCACAGGACAAAGGCGTTCTTTCTGCCAAGAGGCAGGGAGGACGCTCTTTTTTTTTGCTTGTTAGGCTTAAACAACAGGCAGAAAATAATTTTTAATTAGACAAAAAGGAGGTATAATATGGCAGAAGTATCTACTGAGGCAAGAAAAACTTTAAACCAGGAGGGTAATATGACCGTAGAACAATTCATGAAGAAGATTAAGGCTAAGAATCCCGGTGAGACCGAGTTTCATCAGGCAGTTCAGGAAGTGGCTGAGAGCGTTATGCCCTTCATCGAAAAGAACCCGAAATATGCTGAGGCTAAAATTTTAGAAAGAATAGCCGAACCAGAAAGGGTAATTATGTTTCGGGTTCCTTGGCTTGACGATAAGGGGCAGGTCCAGGTTAACCGCGGCTTTCGGATTGAAATGAACAGCGCTATCGGCCCTTACAAGGGTGGGCTTCGCTTTCACCCCACAGTTTATTTAGGGCTGTTGAAGTTTCTGGCTTTTGAACAGGTATTTAAAAACAGCTTAACTACCCTTCCGATGGGTGGTGGTAAAGGCGGTTCGGATTTTGATCCTAAAGGAAAATCTGATAATGAAGTAATGAAGTTCTGTCAGAGCTTTATGACCGAACTTTCTCGCCATATCGGCCCGGATACTGATGTTCCGGCCGGAGATATTGGTGTTGGTGGTCGGGAAATTGGCTATATGTTTGGTCAATATAAACGCTTGCGCAATGAGTTTACCGGAGTCTTGACCGGTAAAGGCTTAAACTGGGGCGGAAGCTTAATCAGGCCAGAAGCTACTGGTTATGGTTGCGTCTACTTTGTAGAAGCAATGCTAAAGCAAAAGGGCGACTCACTTAAGGGTAAAGTCTGCACTGTGTCCGGTTCTGGTAATGTGGCTCAATATACAGTTGAAAAACTAAACCAGTTAGGCGGAAAGTGCGTTACTCTTTCTGATTCTAGCGGTTCAATACATGATCCCGAAGGAATTGATGAAGAAAAATTAGCCTTTGTTATGGAGCTTAAAAACGTAAAGCGCGGCCGGATCAAAGAATATGCCGAAAAATACGGCTGTGAATATCTTGAAGGAAAGCGTCCCTGGGGTGTAAAGTGCGATGTGGCTTTTCCTTCAGCAACCCAGAATGAGATAAGCGGCGATGAGGCTAAAGAATTAGTTAAAAACGGCTGTATTGCCGTAGGTGAAGGAGCAAATATGCCGACAACCCCTGAAGGGATTAAGGTATTCCAGGATGCTAAGATTTGTTACGGCCCGGGTAAAGCAGCTAATGCTGGTGGAGTAGCAACTTCTGGTCTTGAAATGTCTCAGAACAGTGAGAGGCTTTCCTGGTCGCGCGAAGAAGTTGATAGCAAACTGCATGAGATTATGCTGGCTATTCATGAGCAGTGCGTAAAATACGGTAAATCCGGAGATTATGTAGATTACGTAAAAGGCGCTAACATCGGCGGATTCGTAAAAGTAGCTGATGCTATGCTTGATCAGGGATTAGTCTGATAGAGAAGATAGGATATAGAAAAAAAGCCCCAAGCTTTATCTTGGGGCTTTTTTATTTAAAGTAAGGGGAGATATTTTTTAATTTCGTGTTGGGTGATTTGAATGCGGTAATCTTCCCATTCTTTCTTCTTGTTGAATAAGAATCTGGTAAAGATATGCTCGCCCAAAGTTTCTTTTACAAATTCGCTTTTTTCAGTCTCTAAAATTGCTTCAAAAAGATTTCCCGGCAGAGAAGTTAAACCCCGTCTTTCTCTTTCTTCCATGGCCATATGATAAATATTCGGTTCAACCGGTGCGGAAATCTCGTATCTTTTTTCTATTCCTTCTAAGCCGGCAGCCAGCATGGTGGCAAAGGCAAGATAAGGGTTGCAGGCTGGATCCGGACAACGTAGTTCAACCCGAGTTGCCTTTTCATTACCAGGTCGATAGAGAGGAACCCGAAGCAGGGCAGTACGGTTTCTTTGAGCCCAGGAAGCATAGACCGGAGCTTCATAGCCGGAGACCAGCCGCTTGTAAGAGTTTACCCATTGAGCGGTTAAAGAGGATATTTCCCGGGCATGTTTAAGCTCACCAGCAATAAAGCTTTTAGCGATAGGGGATAAGTGGTGCTTATCCTTTTTATCAAAAAAAGCATTTTGGTTTCCTCTAAACAGAGATTGATGTACATGCATACCTGAGCCATTTTCACCAAACAAAGGTTTAGGCATAAAGGTAGCATAAACCCCGCTTTGCTGAGCAATCTCTTTAATAACGTATTTACAGGTTATTACATTGTCAGCCATGGTAAGGGCATCATTGTACTTAGGGTCGATTTCATGCTGGGAGGGAGCTACTTCATGGTGGGTTGCTTCCATTTCAATACCCATTTCTTCTAAAACCCGTACGGTCTTGTTGCGCAAAGAATCAGCTAAATCATTAGGGATAAGTTCAAAGTAGGAGCCTTCATCGATTATTTCCGGTTTTTTATCAGATCTAAAGTAGAAGTATTCAATTTCCGGTCCGACACAGAAGGTAAGCCCTAATCTTTTAGCCCGCTCAAGAGCCCGTTTTAAGACATAACGGGTATCTCCGGCGTAAGGAGTTGAATCGGGATTTAGAATATCGCAGAACATCCGGGCAATCGGAGCCTCCTTAACTGTCCAGGGAAGTATTTTAAAAGTATAGGGGTCAGGCAGAGCAATGATATCTGACTCTTGAGCTTCAGCAAAGCCGGTCACTGATGAACCGTCAAAGCCCTTGCCGTGATCTAAGGCGTCTTTTAGCTCGGTTTGGGTGATTGAAACACATTTTAAAATTCCCAAAATATCTACAAACCAGAGCTGGATAGTTTTAATATTATCCTTAACTACCTTTTCAAGGATTTTTTTGATTGCCTCTTTTTTGGACTTTTTATCAAGGGGGATGCTGATTTTAGCCGGCTTTTCTTCCTTATTCGCAACTGCCGAGAGTTGGTTGCTGGGGATTATATAGCGTTTGCCGACCCGTTCAGCATAGAGACTACCAGCCTTAATCCGCTCAATTACCGCTTGCCGGGATAGCCCCAGTATTTTAGCGGCTTCAGTAGGGGTTAAATAGTCACTTTTCATGATTCTCTCCTTATTTTTCAATGGTTTGTAAGGTTATAACGGTTTCTACATTACAATTGTAAAACATTGCTTTACAATTGTCAAGTCTTTTTTTGAATTTTTTTCACCCCGGAAAGGAGAGGTATTTTTGGGAAACCCCCTGGCTAGACTGATTTTGCTTGCTGATAGTCCCGCAAAAAGCTATAATATAGATCTAAAATGAATATCAGCACAAAGAAAATTCTGATTTGTTGGCTAATTGCTTTGGTGGTTTCATCCAGCTTTGAGACCGCTAGTGCCCGGATAAAGGTGCGCAAGCAAAAAAACAAAAGCCCTTTTTCGCCGTCAACAAAAGAGTTTATTGGTTCAAAAAAGGTATTTAGAGGAGCGGCTAAACAATTTGAGTTTAGCAAAGATGAGTTTTTAAGCAGTTACAGCGATTTTAAAATCTCGGCTTCTGAGTTTGAGCCTTCGCGTAACCAGCTGATCGATCCTAAATATAAGGCAGTTGTTGTTGAGACTAAATATATTATTTTTGGTAGGAGACGTGCTTCTTCGGGAAAGTTTTCCCTTTCAGAGCCGGTTTGTTCCTCAGGGGGCTTCGGTTTAAGAACTGATGATTTTTCGCCTTCAACTCGAGAGTTTAAAAGCTCAAAGATAAAAACTAGATCTAGGTGATAGGTTAATTAGCTAAAGATATTTTTAGTTAAAGGAGGTGGGTATGATTGGATTGGTTAAAGTGGTCGGCATGGCTGTGTTTGCTTTGGGAATTATTTTTTTGATTAAGCCCGATCAAATAAAAAAGTGGCTTCGTTTTTGGATAGAGGAAAATCACCTTTATCTGGGCGGCTTGTTGAATGTTCTTCTTGGTATTGTTTTTTTGCTTGCCGCCTTTAAATGCCGCATTCCTTGGCTGGTTGTTCTTTTTGGTGCTGTAAGCCTGGTTAAGGGAGTGTTGTTGTTTGTACTCGGCCGCCAAAAGGTAGTTTCTTGGGCTGAAAAGCTTGCTAAACGGCCGAGCAAGACTTTGCGCAGCTTTGCGATTATGGCCTTAATTTTCGGTTTTTTGCTGATTCAGGCGGCTTAAAGGCTATTGAAAGCGTTTACAGTTGGCAGTCTCTCATCTATTGTTTTGCCTTAAATATCAGGATAAGATAGTCATGAGGCAGTTAAAAGGGAGGTGGGAGATGAGTCCAGAGAGAAGAGAAGTAATAAAGATTTTTCAAGTGGTAACTCTCGGCGAGAAGTTACTTTGCGAAGATATCGCCAAACTCCTCAAAAAAGAAATAACCCTAAACCCCGAAGAA
>CAZFML010000038.1:0-10542 GCA_964519975.1 uncultured Planctomycetia bacterium | reverse complement strand
CGCTTCCACCGTATCAAGGCCTTGCTCCTGTAAGGAATAAGCCTCGATCTTGGCTTTTAAACCTATACCTCTTCCTTCCTGACGCATGTAAAGAAGAATACCTCCACAACTACTGATCATTTTTATTGATTCCTGAAGCTGACGGCCGCAATCGCATCTCCGCGATGAGAAGATGTCACCGGTAAGACACTCTGAATGCACCCGCACTAAAACTGGATCGGGGCCAATTTCTCCCTTAACCAAAGCTAAATGCTGGGAATTATCAACTAAAGACTCATAAAGAAAAAGCTTAAACTGCCCGTAGTCAGTAGGTAGGTTAACTTCGCTAACCAGTTTGACCAGTTTTTCTTTTTTTCTACGGTATTCAATTAAAGAAGCAATGGTACAAATCTTTAACTTATGCTTCTTAGCAAATTCTATCAGATCGGGCAGACGGGCCATGGAACCATCTTGGTTTATAATTTCACAGATTACTCCAGCTGGATAAACTCCGGCCAGCTTAGCCAAATCTACGGCAGCTTCAGTATGGCCGGTTCGCATAAGCACGCCCCCTTCTTTAGCCTCAAGGGGGAAAATATGTCCGGGTTTAGTAAAATCGCTGATTTGGCTTTTGGGGTTAATTAAAACCGAAATAGTTCTTGAACGATCGAAAGCCGAAATTCCAGTAGTAACGCCAATCTTAGCATCTACTGATACCCGCCAGGCGGTTTTAAAAGGATCGGCTGATAAGTTATAGTGCATTGGCTCTAGACTTAAGGCTTTAATCCGAGAGCTTTCTAAGGGGATACAAACCAACCCCCTGGCCTCCTTAATCATGAAATTAATAACCTCGGGGGTAGCAAATTCAGCGGCAACCACCAAATCTCCCTCGTTTTCTCTGGCTTCATCGTCGACAACGATTACCAGGTTCCCTAAGCCAATATCAGCTAAAATTTCTTCAATCGGGCTAAACATGATAAGATAAATTAACCCAGATAGCCAGAATTGTCAAGGTATTTTAGGCTTAAACGAACAGGGGTGTGAAAATTAACGCTTAGTCCACTGGAATCTTCGGCGGGCGCCTTTACGGCCGTATTTCTTTCGCTCTTTAGCGCGGGGGTCACGGGTAAGAAGGTCTTCTCTACGCAACAAACTCCGAAGTTGAGGATTCCACTCAACCATACAACGAGCTATACCTAAGCTTACTGCTCCGGCCTGACCAGATAAACCTCCTCCTTGAACATTAGCAAAAACATCCATTTTGTCTTCGGAGTCGGTTACTAAAAGCGGTTTTTTAACCTGCATTCTATTATCAACGGTAGCAAAATAAGCTTGAAGCTCTCTGCCATTTACAACGAACTTTCCTTTTCCTTGGGGAAAAATACGTACCCGAGCAACAGCTTTTTTCCTTCTGCCGGTAGCCATGAAGATTTCTCTAGTTTTTGTCTTCTGTTTGGCTTTTGCTTTTTCTTTCATAGCTACATATTCACTGACTGAGGCGCTTGAGCCTGCTGCCGGTGTTCTCCTTCAGGATAAATCTTTAAAGACTTAATCATTCTTCTGCCCAAGTTATTCTTAGGCAACATTCCTTTTACTGCCATCTGTAAAACCTTAGTAGGGTTTTTTTTCATCAATTCTGGCAGCGATAAATCCCGACGTCCGCTAGGGTATCCGGTATACTTATCGTAACTCTTAGTATTGTACTTGTTAGCCGTAAGTCTTATATGCCTGGCATTAATAACCACGACCCTGTCTCCACAGATAGAGTTAGGGGTATAAATCGGTTTATCCTTACCCTGCAAAGTCCGGGCTATACGGGTGGCCAGCCGGCCCAAGACCTTATCCTTGGCATCAACCACTACCCACTTTGTCTGGCTGGGATTAAAAAACTTAGTCTTTTTAAAGCTTTTCTTGGAATTCATAAGCCCTTTTTATATCATATTTTTTAATATTGTCAACAGCTAATTAAGCTCTAAGCCGATTAAGCAGTTTGAGCTTGGCTCAAGCTAAACTTACCCTCATAAAGAGCTTTGCCTACTATAACCCCCCAGACAAAAGGTGTACATTTCTTTATCTGGCTTAAATCCTCCAAAGAGGCCACGCCTCCGGAAGCAATAATATTCATATCGCTAAACATCGACAGCTCAACTATCTGTTCACAATCAACGCCCTTTAAAGTTCCATCCCGAGATATATCAGTATAAATTACCCATTTTATACCTTTAAGCTGTAAATAAGCTATGAAATCCAAACCGCTAAAATCAGTCTTTTCTCTCCAGCCCTTTACAGCCAAAAAGCCATCTAAAACATCTACACCAATAGCAACCTTTTCCCGATCTAAAGATTTTAGAACTTTATTAAGAAAATCTTCATCCAGAGCCTTGGTTCCGATAATAATCCTCTCTGGTCCCAAGGAAAGAATCTGTTTGGCTTTTTTGATGTCACGTATGCCTCCGCCGACTTCAACTCCGATATCAATATTATCAATAATATTCTCTATTGCCTTTAAGTTATCTCCCTCTCCTAAGGCAGCTGAAAGATCAACTAGATGCAAAAGTTTTGCTCCCTGGGCTTGCCAGTCTTTAGCTACTGCCAAAGGATCATCACTGTAGACCTTAGACTTTTTAGGGTCTCCTTTAATCAGACGAACAACTTTTCCTTGATATAAGTCGATAGCTGGTATTATAGTCATAGTTTTAAAAAGTTATTAAAAACTTTTAATCCTAACTTCTGGCTCTTTTCAGCGTGAAATTGAACCGCCCAGATATTCTTACTATTTATACTCGAAGTAAACCTAACTCCGTAATCAGTGGTGGCAGCAACAATAGTTTTATCTTTTGGCTCACAGTAGTAGGAGTGTACAAAATAGAAAAAACTGCCGTCTTTAATTCCTTTAAAGATACCCGGCTTTTTAATTTCTATCTGGTTCCAACCCATATGAGGAACAGCTAGCTGCCCAGCCGGAAACTTCTTAACTCTGCCCTTAACAACTCCTAAACCTTTTAAACCCGGTGCCTCCTGGCTACCCTCGAACAATATCTGCATTCCTAAACAAATACCTAAAAAAGGTACGCCTTCTTCTAGCTTAGCTTTTATAACCGAAAAAAGCCGCCTTTTTTTTAACTCTTTAACTGCCCGGCCAAAGTGACCAACACCGGGAAAAATTATCTTTTTAGCTTTAGCTATCCTTTCTCTAGAATCAGTAACTATGCTCGCCTTACCTAAAAGTTTACAGGCATTAGCTACGCTTTTTAAATTTCCCATTCCATAGTCAACGATTGCAATCATAATTTAAATTAAATCCCACTGGATAATATAAGTTCCCTCGTTATCATTAGGATCTTCTTCCCTGAAATTCCCATCCAAAGGGTCGCCGTCATCTATCAACTCATCAATCCTTAAGGCTGTATCTTCAGGAATATCACTTAGTGTACCGTAGTCTTCTATTATGATTTGCAACTCCTGCTCAGGACCCTTGCCCTGGTTTTCAACCCACAAAGCATAATGCCCACCCCAAGGATGCTGGCTATTTGTCTGTTCTAAATAAGGACCGTCCCAACCATTATAAGCCTCATCGTTATTGAGAAGTTGAGAATCACTAATAACAACCCAATAATCACCAGCATAGCTATGCACTTTGGTTACATCAGGCACTCCCCATTGTCCAGTATCTGCATAAAGAGTTACTGTTGCGGTTTTAATTGCTTTAAGGTCAGCAATACATTGAGAAATCTTCGCTTTCTCAATTGCTTTAAAAGCATTGGGAGCTATGATTGCTGCTAAAATTGCGATGATTGCAATAACAACAATCAGCTCAATTAGAGTAAAACTTTTTTTCATGCTCCTCCCTTTTTTTAATCAATTATCCCTTTAGTCGAAGGAACTCCTTTGCGACGAGGATCAATCTGGGTAGCTTGATCTAAAGCTTTACCTAAAGCTTTAAAAAGCGCTTCCAGCAGATGATGCAGATCTCCCTCTCCTGATTTAATAGTATAAACCAGACTTAACCCCAAATGCTGAATAAAAGCCTCTAAAAACTCTTCCGAGTCCTTAAAGCTAAAGCCGGTATTATCAAAGGTCTCATTAGCTAGAATAGTTTCCACGCTATCTTTGTTGGCAGCAGTAATCTCTCTGTGCAGCGAAGGCCTTCCCGATACATCAACATTAGCTTCAACTACCACCTTGTCCATAGTTGCTGAAAAAGAACCGTAGCGGTTAATACCTGCCTTGTTAGCCAAAGCTTCTTTAAAAGCTTTACCTAAAGCAATGCCAATATCTTCGATGATGTGATGCTGAAGATCGCCGACAGCCTCTAACTCCAAATCAAACAGTCCGTGAAAGGCAAAAAGGGTCAGAAGGTGGTTTAAGGGTTCAAAGCCGGTGTTGAGCTTAGTTTTGCCTTGGCCATCAACCACAAAAACCCCTTTTATGTCGACTTCGTTAGTTTTTCTACTGATCTCAGCTTTTCTCATGTTTGTAACCTCTTTTTAACGCTTTCAATGTGCTTAGTCATACCTTCTAAACCAGCTATTTTCTCTAAAACTTCGGCTTCTTCCTGAAGAGCCTTCTTAGTATAATTTATCACGTGAACCTCTTTCAAGAAATCCTTCACCGAAAGACAAGAGAAAAAGCGCGCACTTCCTCCAGTAGGAAGAACATGACTTGGCCCGGCTGTATAATCCCCCAAAGCAACCGGGGTATTATCTCCCAAAAATATTGCTCCAGCATTCCTGATTTTCTTCAATAGACTTGCCGGTTTTTTAGTCAAAATCTCTAAGTGTTCAGGGGCAATTCTATTAACCACTTCACAAGCGGCTTCAAGTTTTCTAACCCTTAGGGCTAATCCGGGAATCTTTCTTTTTCTAGCCTCGCGGATAATCCTTTTAGAACTAGTAATTAAAATTCCCAATCCGTTATAGTGTTCAATTTGCGATTCCAAATCAGAAATAATATATTCTAGATTAGCATCCTTAGAAGCTAAAATAACCACTTCCGATGGCCCAGCCAGCATATCAATACCGACCTTACCAAAAAGCTGACGTTTGGCCTCAGTTACGAACTCGTTGCCCGGTCCAACAATCTTATCGACCTTTCTAATGGTTTTTGTACCATAGGCTAAAGCAGCGATAGCCTGGGCTCCGCCGATGCGATAAATCTCTTTTATCTTAAGCAACGAAGCAATGGCCAAAATAAAAGGGTTCACGCTCTTATCTTTCCCCGGAGGCGAAGCTAAAACTATTTCCTTTACACCAGCTACTATTGCCGGAATAACAGTCATGTAGACCGAAGACACCAAAGGCGCTGTTCCAGCCGGAACATATACCCCAACCCGTTCTAAGGGTGTATAACGGTTGCTAAGGGTTTTACCGTTTGCATCTCTTACTCGGGTTGTTTTAGGAATCTGACGTTTGTAAAATTTAGTTACGTTGTCGATAGCTACCTTAAAGGCTGAAATAAGTTTGGAATCAAGCTCGTTAAAAGCGGCGCTGATTTCGGACTCACTTATCTTAAGTTCTTTAACCGAAACTTTTACTCTATCAAACTTCTTAGTGTATTCGACTAAAGCGCTGTCGCCGTTGTCTCTGACATTTTTTATAATTTTGGCTACTCGTTCGCCAACCTTATTTTTGCGCAAACGCTTTTTTAAAAGTATCTTCTCTAAACTGTCTAAATTTCTTACTACTCTCATGGTTTTATAAATTTATTTAGGGCTTCCTTTAATTGTTTCGCAAAGTCATCTCCTCTATTAGCAATCGAGCCTTGGACTATTTTATCACTTCCTCCGCCTCTTAGGGATAATTTTTCACCAAACTCTAAAATGAACTTTCGACAGCTTAAATCCTGCTTGACCAGATCCGAGCTAGCTGAACAGATAAAGATATCTTTATCTTCAACGTTTCGAACCAAAAAGACAAATACTGATTTTATCTTCTGTTTTAAGCTATCGGACAATTTAAGCATAATCTCTTTTTCTTCTTTAATTGAAAAGTCCTCAACTCTAGCAAAAGAATAGATAAAATTTACTCCGGCTATAGTTTCCGGAAGCCTAGAAATAAGTTTTCCCACCTGCTGCTCAACTGCCTGGCTTATTTTTTCTTTATCAACTTTCTTGGAGTCTTGCGATTGCTTTCTGGAAGCTTCTTCTAATTTCTTGCGATCTTTTCTGATCAGTCGGGCTTTCTTACCCACTGAGGCTCTGATTCTTCTAATACCGCTGCTTATCGAAGATTCGCGCACGATCTCAAAATCTTCTATTTCCGAAGTATTGTCAACGTGAATGCCACCACATAACTCTTTACTGTAATCAGAAACCGAAACCACTCTTACCTTATCCTGATACTTATCTTTAAAAAAAGCTAAAGCTCCTTCTTGCTTAGCTTCTTTAAAACCGATCTCTTTCTTTGTAACTTTATCTCCCTGCTTAATGAACTCTCTGACTAAATTGCCTACTTTTTTTCTTTCTTCATCGCTCAAACGGCTAAAATGGGTAAAATCAAAACGAAATTCATCTTCGTCAACTAAAGATCCCTGCTGAACCACATGATCGCCTAAGATGCGGCGTAAAGCAGCCTGCAAGAGATGAGTTGCTGTATGGGCTCGGGCTAGAGCCTTTCTTCTTTTAAGATCAACAATAGCCGAAGCAGCTCCTTTGGCAATCTTACCCTTAACTACCTTGCCCTTATGAACTATAGCCTCATTAACCTTAAAGACTGCTTCAACCTGAAACTCGCCATCTTTTGTCTTAATAATGCCTTTATCTGAAAGCTGGCCTCCGGCTTCAGGATAAAAGGGAGTCTTATCTAAAATAAGTAAAGTCTCATCACCGGAAACTACACGCTCTATAGTAGCTGGGGCCTCAGCGCGGCTATAACCAAGAAACTCAGTTTTCTCAGTTAAATTCAATTCTCCTTTCTTAAATATGTTTTCATCAAACATGCTTTTTTTTCGCGAGCGCTCTTGCTGCTCTCTCAATAGTTTATTAAATCCTTTTTCGTCTAATTTAAATCCTTTTTCTTGGACGAATTCCTTAATAAGCTCTAACGGCAACCCGTAAGTATCATAAAGAAAAAATACGTCTCCAGATTTCATTAGGTTCTTTTTGGCTCCTTTAAGGTTGCCTATCATAACACTAGCATAAGCCTTGCCTGCCCGTACCATAGAAAAATATTTCTCTTCCTCTGCTAATATAATTTTTGATATAGTCTCTTTCTTCTGGCTAATCTCTGGATAAAAACCTCCCATAAGTTGGGCAAATTTCTCAACTAATCTCCAAAGAAATGGCTCCTTATTATCTAAAGCCCTGCTATTTAAGAGAGCTCTTCGAATAATCTTTCTGATTACGTATCCCCGCTCCTCATTAGAAGGATATATTCCATCAGCTATGGCAAAGGTAGCCGCTCGAGCATGATCAACTATGGCGTTAACAGAACTTTTAATCAATCTTTTAGAACTTTTCACTATTTCTTTATCTACAAATTCAACTATCGGAGCTAAGATATCAATCTCAAAGTTAGAACTCTTACCCTGTAATACACAAGCCATCCTTTCTAAACCCATGCCAGTATCAATATTTTTCTGCGGCAAAGGATCTAGTTTATTCTTTCCTACCCGATTAAACTGGGTAAAAACTAAGTTCCAAACTTCAACAAATCGACCGCAATCACAATCAGGATTACAGCTTGACCTTTTACAGCCAACCTGCTTTCCCTGATCAACAAAAATCTCTGAACAAGGCCCACAAGGACCATTCGGGCCAAGACTAGGCGCATTAGCTGGCCAGAAATTACTTTTTTCACTTAACTTTATAATTCTTTGTTTAGGGACTCTAATCTGGTCAGCCCAAATAGAATAAGCTTCCTTGTCATCCTTATAAACTGAAATCCAAAGATTTTCTTCAGCGATATATTCTTTAAGCTGCTTAGTCATAAATTCCCAAGCCAACTCAATTGCTTCTTTTTTAAAATACTCCCCGAAAGAAAAATTACCGAGCATCTCAAAAAAGGTGTGATGATAAGCAGTCTTACCTACCTTTTCTAAGTCACCAGTGCGCAAGCATTTCTGACAAGAAGCAGCAGTTTTAACATCCTTTTTTTCACCCAAAAAGTAAGCCTTAAATTGATTCATACCAGCGGAAGTAAAAAGAAGCGATTCATCATCAGGAACTAAACTGTCCGAATTAAAAAGCTTATGTCCCTTAGCTTTAAAAAAGTCTAAAAATAGGGTTCGTAGTTGGTCGGTCTTCAAAACGATTTCACCTCTAGATTTTCAATCTCCTGGTAAATATCTTGATAACTAAAACCTCTAGCCAAAGAATAGCGCATCAATCTCTGGAATATTTTTTTTGCCGGAAGCGGCGGTCTTTGCTCTCTTAAATCAGCTAACTTCTTCTCCAGTATCTTGTGCAAGCTTTCGCGAAAAATCGAATCGCAAGCTAAAACCTGTTTACGTAAATCCCGAGGAATACCTAACTGCCTTAAGCGGAAATCAATTCTTTTCGGACCCCATCCTTTCTCAACTGAAAGTTTAGTAAAGGCTTTTACAAACTCCCAGTCATTAATATAGTTATTTTCCTCTAAATATTGGGTGGTTTTCTTAATTACCGAGGAACTATATTTTTTCTTTTTAAGCCGTTGGGTAATTTCAACGCTTGAGCGCTGCCGGTATTTAAGAAGCAAAAAGGAATAATTAAGCGCTCGGTCAAAATCTTCCACTATTTTTTAAGAACAAAGTAGCCGCGGGTTGTTTTTAAAAGGCAACTTCCCTTTATTTTTGAAACTGCCGACCGAAAGTCCCTTTTGTTGCGAATCTTCTTGCTTTCAACCTTGACGATAACATCGCCGATCATAAGGCCGCTTTTGTCAGCCGAAGAATCGCCCTTAATGGCTGTGACCACAACCCCTTCGTCGACCTTTATTCTGAACCGACGCTTAAAAGCATCGTTTATATCTTCAATAGTCAAGCCCCTAAAACTAGTCCGTCTTTCCTTGACGATCTCTATTTCTTCGACATCATCGGGCATCTTGCCGATTTCTACCATTGAGGATATTTTTTTACCGGATCGCATTATTTTAATCGGCACTTGTTTGCCGACTTCTGAAGAAGAAACCATTCTGGCTAAATCCCGGGTAGTTTTAACTGAGCTTTGGCCAAACTCAAGAATCAAATCACCTTCTTTGATGCCGCTCTTTTCAGCCGGAGAATCTTTGTAAACTTTTAAAACTATAACCCCCTCTTTTTCCTTAACATTAAAATAGTTACGTAAATCTTCATTCAAATTCTGTATGCTTACCCCCAGCCAACCATAGAGCACACTTTCTCCTTTAAGCAATTTATCTAAAATCCTTTTAGCTTTGTTTATCGGAACAGCAAATCCTAAACCCTGATAACCTCCGGAAGTAGTAATAATTGCCGTATTAATACCAATGACCTCGCCTTTTAAATTTACTAGAGGGCCTCCGCTGTTTCCAGGATTAATAGCCGCATCAGTCTGAATTAAATCATCGAGGCTCTTCTGGCGGCGGCCTAAAGCCGGTAAATGCCGGTGGAGAGCACTAACCACCCCTATGGTAACCGTTGGTTCGGGATTTTCAATTGCAAAACCAAAAGGATTTCCGATGGCAACTACCCAGCTGCCAATCTTAAGCTCATCGGAATCACCAAGCTTAGCTATTGGAAGTCCTTTGGCCTCTATTTTTATTACTGCCAGATCACTTCTTTCATCTATTCCTTTAACCTCAGCATCAAACTCTCTGCCGTCATAAAGCTTAACTCTTACCTTAGTTGCTCCGGAAACTACATGAGCATTGGTAAGGACGTACCCGTCTTTATCTATAATCACTCCGCTGCCTAAGCCAATCCGGCGGGACTCTCTTTCGGGGAAGGTTCCGAAAAAGTCCTCAAAAAACTCCTGAAAAGGATCTCCCTCAAACCCGCCAAAAGGCGCACCGAAATAAAATTGACTGCTAGTTCTTCCTCTGGCTTCGCTGCTTATCGAAACTACTGACTCACCGGAGGTCGCAGCAACACCTATAGTCAACTTCTCTAAACTAGATAAGCTCTGAGCATAAACTGGCAGAGTTAAAATAAAAGCTGAAATTATTAAACTTATAACTTTTCGCATCGCCTCCTCCTTAGCTAACAGATAGGTTTGTTAAGAACTAACTGGTAGTAACACCTCTTACAGCTTCTTCTAGCTCTTTACGTAGGTTTTCATCTTCCTTTAATAATGTTCGCAACTGTTCCTTGCCCTGAGCTAGATTTCTGTCCTTATAGGAAAGCCAGCTTCCAGCCTTTTTAACTAATCCCGAATCAATGGCAGCATCGATTAAAGCTCCTACTTTTGATACTCCTTCGGTATACATGATTTCAAAAATTGCTTCCTTAAAAGGCGGGGCTACTTTATTTTTAACTATTTTGGCCCGAACCCGTATGCCCATAGCTCCACTGGCTCCAGTAATAGTAGCAATTCTTCGCAAATCAATACGCATCGAAGAGTAGAACTTTAAAGCCCGCCCTCCGGGAGTACCCTCCGGGGAACCAAACATCACCCCTATCTTCTCACGC
>CAZFML010000037.1:0-10612 GCA_964519975.1 uncultured Planctomycetia bacterium | reverse complement strand
GCAGTTGAGAACTGCTTTGATGCTTTTCGCTCTGCAAAATATGAGCCCAGAGCTAGCGGGCTTAAACGCAGCATGCAAAAAGCCTTAGAAGTTGCCAACATGCATCAGGAAGATATTGACTATATATCTTCTTCAGCTAACTCGGTAATTCAGCAAGATGCTTTAGAGACCATGGCCATAAAGGACGTTTTTAATATCTATGCTGACAAGATTCCGGTTACAGCTATTAAGTCAATGGTCGGTGAATCAGTGAGTGCCGGAGGCCTCCTGCAGGTTACAGCCTCTCTAGGCTCTTTAGAAGAAAACTTTATTCCTCCTACATTAAATTATCAGGAAAAAGACGCTTGTTGTGACCTTGACTATGTGCCTAACAACTCAAGACAACAAAAGTTAAATAATGTATTGATAACTAATTTTGGCCCTGGCGGAAACAATGCTACGGTCATAATAAGAAAATACGGAGGTGAACAGTGATACCTCAAGATTTAGAAAAACAGATTCAAGACATTGTGGCTAAGGTTATTGAGATCGAGCCGCAAACGATCGGTCCTGACGCCGATTTTATTAATGACTTGGGAGTTGACTCGTTAAAGGCAATTGAAATCACCGGGGCAATTGAGAAGGCTTTTAAGGTGGTTGTGCCCGAGGAGAAGATTCGTGATATTCGAACCCTTAATCAGGCTATTAGCTTAACTAAACAGCTGTTGGAAGCCAAACAATAATTTTATGGTTTGGGATAAAGAAAAAATTAAATCTATTTTGCCACAAGGTGAGCCTTTTTTGTTTATTGATGAGGTAGTTGAGGTGGAAGAAGGAAAGCGGGTGGTGGCTAAAAAATACCTCGATCCCGAAGCTGGCTTTTTTAAAGGTCATTTTCCGGGAAATCCGGTTATGCCGGGAGTTTTAACTATTGAAGCTATGGCCCAGGCCGGGATACTGGTTTATTCAACGGCCAGGCCAGAAATAGTTAATAAAAATCCTGAGTATTATTTTGGCAGTGTTAAGGCAAAATTTAGATCACCGGCCTACCCTGGTGAGACCCTTATTTTAGAGGCTGAGATTTTTAAAGTTGCTAATTTTGGCGGAGTAGTGGACACAACCGCTAAGGTGGGAGATAGGTTGGTTGCTGAGGCAAGGAGTATTTTTTCAGTAAAGGTAAAAAATGAAAAATAATCGGCGGGTAGTAGTAACTGGTCTCGGGGTAATTTCGGCGGTAGGCAACGGAAAAGACACTTTCTGGAAGGCGATCCTCGAGGGAAAGTCCGGGATAAGCCAGGTCAGTTCAATTGATACTTCGGTTTATAAATGTCACCGCGGAGGTGAAGTAAAGGATTTTGATCCTGAAAAGTTTATCCCCAAAAGAAAGATAAAATTTTTAGGAAGATCTTCGCAGTTAGCAATCGCTGCTTCAAGTTTAGCCTTAGAAGATGCTAAATTGGCTTATAAAAGTACCGAAAGAAAAGAAATGGGGGTTATTGTCGGTACTACTACCGGCGAACGTCCGCTGGAGGAGCTTTTAGCTTCCTGGGCTCAAGGCGGATTTAAAGAAGTTGATCGAGCCAAAGTATTTCAAGCCTCGGTAAATAATATTTCAGCTAACGTGGGAATAGAGTTTAAGGCTAGAGGAGTGAACTACCTTATTCCTACTGCCTGTGCTGCTGGAAATTATGCTATTGGTTGTGGTTTTGATTTAATTAGAAGCGGTGATTTAAACTTTGCTTTAGTCGGCGGAGCCGATGCCTTTTCTAAGTTTGCCTTTACTGGTTTTCAACGAATTTATGCCATGAGCCCTGATTTTGTTAGACCCTTTGATAAGAACCGGAGAGGCATGATGCAAGGGGAAGGCGCTGGGATGTTACTTTTAGAGTCTTATAAGTCGGCCAAGAAAAGAGGAGCTAATATCTACGCTGAGATTGTAGGCTATGGTCTTTCCTGTGACGCCTATCATGCTACTGCTCCTGACTATAAAGGTATAGCTAAAGTTATGGAGAAGGCTTTAAGCGAATCAAAGCTTTCCTATAAAGATGTAGATTATATTTGTGCGCACGGAACCGGGACTGGCCCTAATGATAAGGCTGAGTGTGCAGCTATAAAGGAAGTGTTTAAGGAGCGTCAAAAAAATGTTATGGTCAGTTCGATAAAATCTATGCTTGGGCATTCTATGGGAGCAGCTTCAGCGATTGAAGCTGCAGCTTGTTGTTTGGCAGTAAAAAATAATATTGCACCTCCGACTATAAATTACGAAACCCCTGATCCGGAATGTGATATTGATTGCGTTCCTAATAAGGCTAGAGAAGCAGAAGTAAATGTTGCCCTTAATAATGGCTTTGCTTTCGGCGGAAATAACGCTTGTGTAGTCTTTAAGAAACTCAATTAAATTATGGCTGAAAAATACGATGTTATAGTTATTGGCTCCGGAATCGGCGGCCTAACCGCTGCTGCTATTTTGGCCAGGAACGGCAAGAAGGTTTTGGTTTTAGAAAAGATACATGTAGCCGGTGGTTACGCCGTTAATTTTAAGAGGGGCGGGTTTGACTTTGATGCCTGTTTGCATTTGATAGATGGTTGCGGAGAAGGGGCCGAAGTACACAAGAGGTTGCAACAGACAGGAATTGTCAATAAAATTAATTTTGTCAAATCGCCGTATCTTTATAGATCGATATTTCCTGATTTTGATCTAAGGATTCCTCAGCAGGATCTAAAGGCATACATAAACGTTTTGGCAAAATATTTTCCTGAAGAAGAAACCGGCCTTGAAAAGCTATTTAGAGAAATGGCACAAATGTATGACGAAGAGAATGTTTTTTTAAATTCTCAACTCCCTTTATGGTTAGAACTACCCTTGTTTCCGTTTAAATACCCTAAGTTATTTTCATACCGCAACAAGACTTTAAAAAACTTGCTGGATAGATTTATAAGCAATAATAAGCTAAAAGCGATAATACCTCAATTTTGGGGTTATTATGGTCTACCCCCTGATAAAATAGCAGCTTTTTACTACTCCTACCCATCATATGATTACTTACATAATGGTGGATATTATCCAAAAGGCGGAGGCAGGAAATTAACTAAAGTTCTTTGTGGGGTCATTAGTCAAAATAATGGCGAAGTAAGGTTAAATTCTGAAGTAGTCAAAATAATTATAAATAAAAATTCCGCCAAAGGTGTTAGGTTAAATAATGGAACGGAAATTTTTGCTGACATTATTATATCGAACAGTGACGCCTACAAGACGTTTCTTGATTTGGTGGGTAAGCAATATCTATCCAAGCAATTTGTTGATAAATTAAATAGGATGGATTTGTCTATTTCTGGATTCCAGGTATATTTAGGCTTGAATATTGATTTGAAAGATAAAGGATTTGATGACTACGAAGTATTTTATAATCCCAATTATGATATTTTAAGTCAATATGCTGCTTGTGTTAACAAGAATGTAGAGAATGAGGCTTTTGCTGTAACTTTTTGTTCTAATATTGATTCTGACGTCGCGCCATCAGGAAAATCGGTAATCAATATTACAACTTTATCGGGGTATGATTTTTGGAAAAAGTTAACCAAAGAAGAATATAGAGTAAGAAAACAACAGATAGCTAATGCTTTGATTCGACAAGTTGAAGAAAAAGTAATCCCGGATTTATCTTCATGTATTGAGCAGGTTGAGGTTGCCACACCCTTGACCATGGAGAGATATACCGGTAACTCTAGAGGCGCAATATACGGCTGGAGCCAAATTGTTTCCCAGAGCGGCATTCGTAGGCTACATTTTAAGACTCCGATAAAGAATCTTTATCTGTCAAGTGCCTGGACTTGGACTGGTGGAGGAGTCTCCAGCGTGATGAATTCAGGCTATTTAGTAGCCAAAGATATCTTAAAGGGAAGAATTAAGGATGAATAGTCCGAGAAAAGTAGTTATTACCGGAATTGGCCCGATTTCATCTATCGGAATCGGAAAAGACAAAGTCTGGGACTCTATAGTTAAAGGCGAAGCCGGCCTTTCTTTAGAGAGTTATCCTGTCGACGGCAAAACAGCAAATGAGTTTTACGTACACAAAGTTAAGAATTTTAATATGGCCGATTTTAATATAGACAAGAGCGCTTTAGATGATATAGAAGCCTGGAAGCAGGATAAGGACTGGAAAGACTTAGAATATCTTTTAGCAATGGTTAAGCTGGCCCTTGATGACAGCAAATTAGATTTTGATCCCCAAGATACAAAAAATAATATTGGTTTAGTATTAACGCACGAGAATCCGGGCTTAGATGAGTTCTACAGAAAGGTAATTGATGAGTCTTATGATTTATTAAAGAACAGCAACTCTATATCTAAAGAGAAGTATTTTTATGATTTTTTCGGAAAGTTCCAAAAGCGGGCTTATGATTTACAAACTTTCATGTTTCTTTTTCATCTGGCAAAAGCTTTTGGACTTCATGGTTACTCCTTATTTATAAACAATGCTTGCGCTTCAGGTCTCTACGCTTTAGAAGCAGCAGCTGATATTATTAAGAGCGGAAAGTGCAAAGCGGTTATTGTTGTCGGCGCGGATTTGATATCTATTTTTAAACTGCTTTGGTTTAAAGGTATTGATATGTATGCTCAAGACGGTAAAATAAAACCGTTTGCCAAGGATAGAGACGGTTTTGTGTTCGGCGAAGGCGGAGCAGCCTTGGTGCTAGAAAGTTTAGAATCGGCCGCTGAAAGAAAAGCCCATATTTATAGTGAATATTTAGGTGGTAGCTTTAATTTAGAAGGCTGGAAAGTAACCATTCCTGATTTAACCAACGATTCTTATAAAAATACTATTTTAGAGGCATTGAAAAGAACCGAAACGAATAAAGAAGAGGTAGATTTATTGGTGCCGCATGCAGTGGGGACAACTGTTAGTGATGCCTATGAGGCAAAATCTATCAGGGATGTATTTGGCAAGGGTTCAACTAAGCCTTTAATTACAGCCTTAAAGCCTTATGTAGGCCATAATTTAGGAAGTTGTTGCTTATTGGAAATGGCTATTCTAATGATGGCTTTAGAAAATAACTTTGTTCCTTCGACACTTAACGCTAATGAAATCGATCCAAAACTCAGTATTGAGTTAATAACAGAGTCCAAAGAGAGTAATTTTAAAACAATTATGAAAACAGCCTGTGGTTTTGCGGGTTACAACGGAGCTGTTATATTTAGAAAAGGATAAAAGATTAATATGAATTTATTTTCACTTTCAGGATTATTTATAGCGGTTTTAAGTTTTAGCTTGATAGTTATTCTTTTGATTTATGGCAGAACTAAGCTTCATAGAATATGGACTCTTTTTAATTTTTCGGTATGCATTTGGGGGATAGGAACTTTTATAGCAGGATACAAGAGAGGTCCTGAAGCGGCATTGTTAGGCTGGCAAGTCGGTTTATGCGGAGGAGTGTTTGCCTCGACATTATTTTATCATACTGTATATATCTTTTGTGAAATTCGAAAGAGAAAAACTTTAGTACTTACTTACCTTTTACCAGTCATAACAAATATATTATTTTATTTTAAAAAAGCCATCCCCCTTGACAGTTGGCGATATCTATTTGACGAAATTTATTATTTTAGAGCCACTCCTACCTACCTGATGATAATGATAGGTTGGGTGACGATAGTGTTTCTTGGCTTTTATGAGTTATTGAAATACTTAAACAAAGCAAAAGGCGTTAAACATACTCAAGCCCTTTATTTTTGCTTGGGTGCTTTAATAGGGTTTGTGGGTGGAGTAACGGTTCATTTACCATCCCTAGGTGTTTCTATCTATCCTATAGGAAATTTTGGCGTTGCCATTTATGCCATAGTTGTAACCTACGCAATACTTAAGTATCGCCTTTTAGACATAAGAGTATTCATTTCCCGGGCGGCAGCCTTCCTTATCAGTTATCCTTTCTTTTTAAGTATTCCTTTTATTTTTGCCTATAGAATGCGACCAGTTCTTTATGCCCTGTTGGGTATGAACTGGTGGTTTGCTCCGGCGGCTTTGATAGTATTTTTTGCCAGCTTATCTCCTTTAGCTTACAGTCAGTTAAGGGTTCGGATGGAGGAGCGTCTTTTAGCTGAGCAGAAGCGCTATCAAAAGCTTTTGCTTCAGGCAGCCAGTGGTATGGCTACTGAACATAATTTGAATAAGCTTTCAAAACTAATCGTTTATATTGTTAAACGGGCAGTAAAGGTTGAATTCGCTGCTATTTTTATTGAAGATAAAGTTGATAAGGTTTATCGGATGAAGGCTTTTCGCGATGGTAACGTGTCGGCATATAAACGGATTACCTTTCTCTATGAGCACCCTTTCATTAAATACTTGATTAAACACAGGGAGCCTTGTCTTTATGAAGAGTTGCCGACAAACGTAAAAAGTTCTTTAGGAACCCTTTCCAAGGTAGCCCTGATTGTGCCTTCAGCGGTCCAGGATGATCTTCTAGGCTTTGTTTTTCTAGGGGCAAAGTTGAATAAGCAGGACTATAGTGATGATGATATCAATGTTTTTAAGATTCTTTCCCATCAGGCCGCCTTAGCCATTGAGAATAGTATGTTTATGGAGGAAACCAAGCGGGCTCAGGAGAAGATATTTACCGCTGAAAAGCTGGCTTCAATCGGTGGCATGGCTGACGGCGTAGCTCATCAGATTAAAAACCGTCTTAACCAGTTTTCGGTTGCCAGCGGGGAGCTTAAGTATGAGATAAAGGATTTTATCGGAAAGAATCCCGAGGTTAGCAAAAAGAATAAAGATCTTAAAAAAACCTTAAGTTATCTTACTGAAATTGCTGATTCGCTTATTAAGAATGTTAAAAGAACCGACGGAGTAGTAAAAGGAATACTTAATTTTGCCAGAGTAGAGGAGACCGGAAATCTCTTCTCCCGTTTTTCTTTAAAAGAGGTTATTGATTTATCTACTGAGCTTTTGAAGATAAAACATGAGATTGCCGAAGTGCCTTTAGATGTTAAGTTGGGTTCTTCTGATCTGATCTATGGTGTAAAATCGCAAATCACCGAAGCTATTTATAATTTATTGGATAATGCTTATGAAGCCGCTCAGGAGAAAAAAAAGGTTTTAATTAAAGAGGGTCAAGACGGTTTTAAGCCCTTAATTAAAGTTAAACTTTCGCATAAACTAAAAGTCGACTTACTTGAGATTTCTGATAATGGTATTGGGATGCGCGACGAAGATAAGAGTAAGATTTTTGCGCCCTTCTTTACTACCAAGTCTTCTTATAAATCAGGAACTGGAATCGGCATGTATGTAGTAAAGCGGATGATCGAGGAAAATCATAAAGGCAGAGCCTGGTTTACTTCCAATTACATGGAGGGGACTAAATTTTTTGTAGAACTGCCTAAAAAGTGATAAGATAGACAGTAATCGGAGGTGAACAATGAAAAAGATATTAGTAGTTGACGATGAAGTTGAAATTACCGATTTTTTGTGTAATTTTTTGAAGCGGTTTAAAATAATTGGCCAGAAGGCTTCGGATAGCAAAACCGCTTTAGAAGTTTTTGCTAAATTAAAGCCGGACTGGGTATTTTTGGATATAAAAATGCCGGATATGGATGGCTTTCAGCTGCTTGAGGAGTTTAAAAAAATATCTGCTAGCGTAAAAGCGATAGTGATTACCGGAAAAGATGATAAGGAGTCTCAAGAGAAGGCAAAAAAACTGGGAGCTAAAGATTACATTGTTAAACCTATAGACTTAGAAGAGTTACATAAAAAAATTAAGGCCCACATTCTTAACTGACTTTCTTAAAAAATGGCACAAAAAAGAAAGCCCGATTACCGCAAGCATTTAGAGCAAGCTGCCAAGCAGATGATTTTAGTCCGCCGGGTGGACACTCTGATTAAGCTGATTTTGCGAAGCATCATCAATAATTTAAAGGTCGAACATGCCGGTTTTCTTTTGCATGATAGGAAAAAAGACTCTTATGTGGTAACAGTCTCTCGCGGTAAAGGCGGTTTAAAAATACCCAGCGGTCTTGCGAAAATAAGCCCGGACAACTCTCTCGTTCGCTACTTTACTGATAAGAAATTACGGGTTTTCGGCGAAGAACCGCTCTTGCTAGACCGGATCCACTCTTATCTTAATTCTAATCAAAAACGTACTTCTAAAAATTTAAGAATTTTTTTAAGGGACGTGGTGTTTCAGCTTTCGCTTTATAGTGCTAAGGCTTGCATCGCCGGATTTTTCCGGGAGGAGTTGATTTTTATTCTCTTTTTAGGTCAAAAGGTTAACCGCAGGAAATTCAACCGCGATGAGTTAGGTTTTCTCTCGGTCTTAAGTTCTGATGCTGTGATGGCAATTCAAAATGCCTGGTATTTTCAGGATTTAGATAAACAATTAAATAAAAATAGGAATTTATTTTTACAGACTGTCATGGCTTTGGCTACGGCGATTGAAGCTAAAGACAAGTATACTTCCGGTCATACTGAGCGGGTATCGCACTACTCTTTGCTTATAGCTGAGGAGTTAAGAAAAACCCGCAGTAATCTGCAAAAAGACTGGGATAAGTTTGCCCAGGATTTAAGGATAGCTTCGCTTCTTCATGATATCGGGAAAATCGGCTTAAGAGAAGACGTGCTTAACAAGGAAGGTTTCTTAAGCGGCGAAGAAAGGCAGGAGATGCAGCGGCATCCTATAGTAGGTTCTTCAATATTAAATCAGGTTGATGAGTTCCAGGAACCGATTTTAGGAGTAAAATATCACCATGAACGCTATGATGGCAAGGGATACCCTGAAGGGTTAAAAGGAAACAAGACCCCTTTAATCGCCCAGATAATTGCCGTAGCTGATACTTACGATGCCATGGCTTCCGATCGACCTTATCGAAGAGCAATGCCTAAAGGTCAGGTATTGCAGGAAATTCGTAAAAACCGAGCTAAACAATTTTCACCTACGGTTGTAGATGCTTTCCTAAAGCTTTACAAAGAGGGAAAGGTATAAAGATCTCCCTCACACTTCGTGGGCTCGAGATCCTCAAAATTTACTTCGTGAATTTTTCGGAGAGGTCGCATAGCCCGGTCGAGTGCGCGTGTTTGGAGTACACGTAGGCCCTTTGGGCCTCCAGGGTTCGAATCCCTGCCTCTCCGCCAATTATTTTTTTTCCGATTTTTTTCGCTTTCTGCGACCAAAGAATAAGGATTTTGGCTGCCTGCCCTCCGAAACCATAAGATACTATAAGGATTTTCAGGCAAAGGAGGGGAAAAATAAAGACGGCGTTCTTTTAAGAGGAAGTTCGAACCAATCTTTTTCAGAAATTCTTTCTGGGATTCGTAATTTGCCCCACGGCATAGATAACTAGCTCGGTTCAAAGAACTTACAAAGTCTTTAGCCTGTTCGAACCAATTATTACCCTCAACGGCAAAGTCTCTCAAAGCCCCCTGCAAATCCTTCTTTTTATTGATAAGTTTTTCTTTTTTAGCCTGGTATTCTTCCAAGCTAATAACCCCTTCCAGATAAGTATCTATAAGTTTACTTATTTTGGTATCAACCTTACCTATGCTTTGTTGAAGATTTTGCCGCTGAGTAAGTGATGATTGGGCAAAGCTTTGTTTATCGTTGTTTAACTCTTTGAGGATATTGTTTGTCCAATCATCACTTAAAGAAACTTTTTGAATTGCATGTTTAACTTGCTCGGCTAAGCTTTCCTCGCGAATATACTTTTGCGTACAATGTCCAAGCCTTTTAGTACAGCGGTAATAGTTGTAGCCTTTCTGCCTTTCAGCAGTAATCATACCACCACACTCACCGCATTTAATAAAACCCCGGAAAGTGAAATACTTAGGTTTCTTCTTGTTAGGCTTGCTTCTATACCTTAAGACTTCCTGGCACTTGTCAAAAAGTTTCTTGGTAATAATTGGTTCATGGGTTCCTTCGTAAGTTTCGCCGTTAAAACGAATAAGGCCGTAGTAAATAGGATTCTTTAGCAAGTAATGGTAATTGCCTATGGCTAAGGTTTTTCCTTTCTTGCCCCTAAGTCCACAGGCGTTCATGGTATCACGTAACCGAGAAAGAGAGTAGGCGCTGGTAGAGTAAAGCTCAAAGGTTTTTCTGATGAGATGAGTTCTGTCTTTATCAACAACTATTGTTCGTGTGGCGCGGTCGTTGAGGTAGCCAAGTGGCGCCCACTGCGGCCAGATGCCCTTGCGCAGTTTCATCCGTATGCCACGCTTGATGTTCTCGGATAGAGCATCAATGTAATACTTGCTCTGGCCAAAGGCTATCGAAAGCATAAACTTGCCTTGAGCGTTGTTGTCAAGGCGATAAGTGGGGAACTTTAGGTCTTGAATGATGCCTTTGTCAATAAGATAGATTATCTTGCCGCCGTCAACAGAGTTACGGGCTAAACGGTCGGGGTGCCAAGCAAGAACAGCCTCAGCTTCACCCTTTTCAATGCTTACGATCATAGAGTTGAATATAGGCCGCCCAGGCTCCTTAGCAGTCTTGGCTTCCACTAACTCCTTGCAGACAAAAAGACCTTCTTTTTTGGCAAGCTCACGCAATTCGGTGAGTTGTGCCTCAATGGATAAAACTTGTCTATCTTCGTCATCAGTGGACTTACGGGCATATAGGAAGTATCTCATGCTTTGGTGAGGCAAATTACGAA
>CAZFML010000036.1:0-10853 GCA_964519975.1 uncultured Planctomycetia bacterium | reverse complement strand
CCCCCTGATAAGTTGCTAGAGGGCCAAAAATATTATGGAATCTTACCGAGTGAGTTTTAAATCCGTAATCCTTAGTGTAATATTCGCAGGCTAACTCTGAAAATAGTTTCTCCCAGCCATAGCCGGGTTCAGCATCAGCCGGGTAGGCGTCTTCTTCCTTAAGTCTTTTAACTTCCGAATCTTTTTGGAGATATCGAGGATAGATACAAGCTGAACTGGTATAAAGATAGTTAGTAACTTTATTCTTACGGGCTGCTTCAAGCATATGCAGGTTAATTAAAGCATTATTTCTGAATATTTCGGCATGATGAGAGGTGATATAGCCGATTCCGCCCATATCAGCAGCCAGCTGATATAGCTCATCTATCCCCTCGCAAGCCTTAAGGCAGTTAGTAAACTCTCTTAAATCTAAAAGCTGAAAATCATCAGCTTTGGTTTTCTCAAACTCAGGGTTTTTTATATCCACACCTCTTACCCAATAACCCTTATCTTTTAAATAGCTAACTAAATGATGGCCAATAAACCCTCCGGCTCCAGTTACCAAAACTTTTTTACTTTGCGTCATTTTCTTCTCCTTTCATTTGATATGACAACTCATTATCATTTCCTACATCACTTTCTATTTTTTCTCCGTTCCTTTCCATTTGGCCTTTAAGCTGGGTCCACTCATTGCGGATACGATTATACTCCACTTCTTTCTTTCTTAAAAAATGATAGGTAAGCTGAATCTTTTCCTGAAACCCTTGGCGGGTAAGAATATACTTTACCTTTCCTAACTTTCCGCGATTTTTAGAAAAGTTCATTGCCTTTACCAGATTCTTTTTGATTAAGGATTTTAAAAGATAATTAGTTTTACCCAGAGAAATATCTAAGTGAGAAGATACGTCTCTCTGAGTTAAATCATCTCCTGAGGATAGGAGACGGAGAATATTAAAGATATCCTCTTTTAAGGTATGCTTATCTACCTTTGTCATTAACTATATAACCCGTTTATATAACCCGTTATGAAAACTAAATAAATATAAACAAAATAAGGCTTATTCTCTGTTCACCGATTGAACATATTATAAATCCCCACCTATATATGTCAACACTTTTTATGAAAATTGTGGGGTTAGAAACGCAGGGTTATTCCTGAACCAAAATAGAGGTCTCGACCGGTTTTCTTGGCTTGGAGAAAATGCTCTAAATCCTTTTTGGCAAGTAGGTTATGGTTAAAAGTCAAGGCCAACCCCAGGGGCCTATCCTGAGCATCTCTGAGACTAAAAACCAAATCCTTATTTTTCGTTATCTTGACCTTGGCCCCAAGATAGTTCCTCTTTAGCTGACCAGCCTCATAGTCAATAGTAAAGCTGAGGCCCAGCTTGCGGCTAAAGTTCCAGTGACCATATAAGCTAATTACCTTTTCTCTTCTAAAAACCCCGGCCCCAATACCTAAGCGGTATTTTATAGCGCCCTTTTTAGGATAAATATTGGGTGATTCAACTTGGACCCGAAAATCAAAGACGCTGTCTTTGCCCTTAGTTAAAATATACTTGAGTTTATTAGAGCTACTTATCTGCCAGAAGCCATCAAAAATAATATTCTGCTTAACCTTATTCTTTCGCTTAAGCCCCAGCTTTTCATAAGAATAGACAATTCTCTGTTGTTTATTTAACTGCCATATATTTTTAAAAATAAGAGTCTCGGGGTTGTTGTGTCTTTTAACTACAAAATTAATTCTGTTGAACCTATCTGAATGCCAGAGGCCATCTAACCTTAAAAAAGAAACATCTTGCTTATTCTTATCACCTTTGCTTTTTAATTTAAACTTTAGAAACTCAGATTGACACTGAGTTATCTTTCCTTTTAAAACCAAGCTAGTCTTTGCATAATCTTTGGTTTCTGCTAAATCTAAAATTAAATTATGCTCGGGATCTAGCCTCCAAGTTCCGGAAAAGACATTCTTTTTAGAAATACCATATTTGCGGCGCCAGCTTTTAGGTTTATTCAGTGTATAGACAAGATTATTATTTAGCATCTTAAACTTTCCGCCGACTAAAGTGGGCATTTTAGCTTGAAGGTTCTTTATAACCAGTTGATTATCCTGATTAAGAAAAAATTTGGGTTTAATTTTCTTAGACATCTCTCGCTAAACTGTTTAACTTTTCTAATTATAACGATTTGTCCGGCAATAAGTTATGTAAGATACCTTGATTAGCAGCACAGATAAAGCCGGGGTTAGTTAAATTCTCCTTGTTATAGCTAAAGGATTTACCTTCGAAATTGGTAACCAGAGCACCGGCGCTCTCAGCAACTATTTGACCAGCAGCTGTATCCCACTCCATAGTTGGACCGGCTCTTAGATAAAGATCAGCTAAACCTTCGGCAACTCTGCAGAACTTTAAAGAGCTTCCAGCATAGATTATTTCAGGATTTTTAAATAAAGCAATGAGTTCATCCTCCCTTTGGCTAGGGTGGGAACGGCTTCTTACTATTACCTTCTTACTCGAGGGTTTTTTTACTCTAATCGGCTTGAGCCTCTTCTGTTTATCCTGTTTAAAAGCTCCTTTATCTTTTTGTCCAAAATATAACTGATTCTGAGCTGGTAAGGCTATTACTCCGAAAACTGGACTAGTTTTATGAACCAAAGCGATGTTTACGGTAAACTCGCCGTTTTTTTGAATAAACTCTTTAGTTCCGTCTAAGGGATCAACTAACCAAAAATATTCCCAATTCTTTCTTTTAACAAAAGCTATTGTTTTGCTTTCTTCGGAAATAATCGGAATTTTCGGAAAAAACTTTTTTAGGCTCTCAATTATTACTTTTTGAGAAAGCTGATCAGCTAAAGTTAAAGGACTCTTGTCCTTTTTTAGTTGAACTCTAAATTCTCTGGAATTATAAATTTCGACTACTTTTCTAGAAGCAAGGAGAGATATTTGAAGCAGTTTTTCTATATCAGAATTGTTAAAAAACACTTAATTATTTTTCAATATACCCTTTGTTCAACAGGTAATTTAGAATCGTTCCTGCACTTTCTTCTTTGCTAAGCTTGCCAGTATCAATAACTAACTCCGGATTTTTAGGTTCTTCGTAAGGTGCGGAAATACCAGTAAATTCCTTAATTTCACCAGCTTTGGCCTTTTTATAAAGTCCTTTGGCGTCTCTCTGTTCGCAAAGCGAAAGATCAGCCTTTATAAATACTTCAATAAAATCGCCCTTCTTTAAAAGGCCGCGGGCTTTATCTCTATCCTTTCTATAGGGAGAAATAAAAGAAGTTATCACTAAAAATCCAGCATCACAAAAAAGCTTTGCCAATTCACTGATTCTTCGTATATTCTCCTGACGGTCCTCGGGAGAAAAGCCTAGATTACTGTTTAAGCCGTGTCTGATATTATCGCCGTCTAAGATATAGGTCTGCCAGCCTCTTTCAAATAACATTGCCTGAAGCTCAACAGCAACCGTAGATTTTCCCGAAGAAGGAAGTCCGGTAAACCAAATAACTGCTCCCTTGTGACGGTTTCTTTTCTCTCTATCCTGTTTAGATATCCCAGTCTCATGCCAAGTAATATTTGTGCTTTTTATTGCACCTTTTCTCTCTCTTTCTTTTTCGTAAAATTCAATTAATATTTCAGCAACTGGCCGGCGCATAATCCGCTCATCAATATCTTCGCCGGCTTGAAGTTCTCTTCTTAGCTCTTTTCCCGAAACCGAAATCCGCCGATAACCTTTAGCTTCAAACTCCTTAATCAAACCAACCCTGCCCAATTCCTCATAGTAAGCGGCAAAACCAACCTTAAAAGGCTTGATAATAAGATCACCTTTCAGTTTAGAAAACTTCTCTTGAGCATCAAAATCACCCCAGAGAGCTTTTCCGTCGTCAAAGGAAGCATCAGCGTGTTTTCGGCCAATAACAATATCAGTAAAGCCGTAATTCTGACGGTAAATTGCGTGCATAACCGCTTCTTTGGGGCCGGCATAAAACATCTTCATATCCAGACCAATAAGCATAAACTGCTCGCTTAAATCATAACCTTTTTCTTTCCAGAATTTAGCATCCTTATCGCCGTGACCTAAAAGCTTGTTTTCAATTAAAGCCTCATAAGTCCTCATTCTAACATCAGCCGGGACATCATCAGATTTAGTGGCTCCAACCAAAGGATTGAGCACAACTCCCGTAAAAAAACCTTTCTTTGTAACTTGCTCTGCCCCATAAACTAGTGCATATTCATGGGCCCGATGAAGCGGGTTTCTAGTTTGAAAAGCAAGAATTCTTTCCCAACCTCTTTCTTTGAATAGATTTCTGGTCTCTTCAGGACTCAACATATATTTACCATACACTGGATGATCTAAAGCCGGTAAAGCCCAGATTTTTCCTCCTAATAAATAATCCCGGGGATCTTCATTTATGATGCGTGGACCAGGATGATCTTTACGCTCAGTGCCGTAAACTGCCTTGTTATAAACCTGCTTTTCAAAAGGGTAAATATCGCAAATCTCTAAAGTTCCAATGATTATTCCGTACTCATTCTTAACTACAACCACTTCGCCAATATCAAAATCTTTTGCTTCGGTTTTTGAAATCGAAAAAGCAATTGGAATTGTCCAAGCATAACTCTTACCATTTCTCTCGATAAATTCGCTTTTTAAGACTTTATTAAACTCAATTTGGCTCATTGGCCCTTCTAAAGGAGACAGTCCACCGTCAGCAATTCTATAGAATACTGAAAGGTCAGCATTGCTAATATTATATACTTTATATTTCGCAGCCTTCTCGATGAATGAGTCTCTTTCTACTTCAGGAACAATCCGGTTGATTAAACCAGATCCACCGTGAGCCGAGGGAATTTTATTCTCAAGCATATTTGTCTCCTTTCAAAGTTGTTTTTAAGTTAAAAATTTATTTTTCTTTAAATAATCTAGTATTTGTCTTAACCCTTCTTCCGAAGAAACCTCTTGGGAATTAATCGTTATTTGCGGGTCTCTAGGTGCCTCATAAGGATCATTGATTCCGGTAAAGTTAGAGATTTTACCCTGACGGGCTAGTCTATACATCCCTTTAGAATCCCTTTGTTCACATACTGAAAGCGGCGTATTAACATAAATTTCGATGAAGTTCTTACAGAAATTGCGAACAAAATCTCTTGATTCTTTATAAGGCGAAATAAAAGAAGCAACTACAATAATTTTATTTCTTTCTAAAATACTGGCTAGCAAGCCAATTTTTTTAATATGGCGGTTTCTTTCTTCTTTGGAGAATCCGGTAGCCGGAAATATTTCCCTTACCTTTTCTCCGTCAAGCCGCTCAACATTAAACGATTTATCCTTCAAAAAGTTATATACACTCTCAGCCAAAGTTCTTTTTCCCGAAGCCGGGAGTCCGGTAAACCATAAAACACAAGGAACAGCCTCCTTCCTGCCAAAAGAAATCTTATCCCAGGCCCGCTCATGAAAAAAATAAAGAAAAATCTTGGCTACCACCTCTAAAGATCCGATAGTAACCGCTATTGCAATTTTCTTCGTAAAAATAAATACCAAAATAGCTGTAGTTAAAGTTGCTACTGTTCTCCAAGAAATAGTCTTAACACCTGATCGCAGTCTCGTCTCTCTAAACATAAACTATCGCCTCTTAGTTAAATAAAAATCTTTAACTGCTGATATTGTATAGTTGACTTGCCGGCTAGTCAAAAAAGGATAAATCGGCAAACTCAAAATCTTGGTTACTAAACCCTCACTGATCTTTAAGCTTTGACTTATTTTCGCGGTTTTAAAAGCCTTCATCTTATGAAGGCAAAGAGGGTAATAGATCCGCGAACATATCCCTTTGGAGTTCAAATAGTTAAGAAGTTTATTTCTTTTAGAGGAAACCTTCAAAGTATAAAGATGATAAACGTGCTTATAATCTCTAGGTTCACAAGGCGTAGCAATTTCCCGGATATCTTTAAAAGCTTTGTCGTATTTTTTGGCAACTTCTCTTCTTAAGTTATTAAATTTATCAATGTATTTTAGTTTAACTAAAAGCACTGCTGCTTGAATTGAATCGAGACGTGAATTATAGCCTGGATAAGAAGAGTTGTATTGACTAACCTGGCCGTGGTTACGTAACATCTTTAAGGTCGAAACTAATTTAGCACTATTAGTTGCGATTAGTCCTCCATCACCAAAAGCGCCTAAATTTTTAGACGGAAAAAAGCTAAAAGCTCCGCAATCACCGAAGGTTCCGGTTTTTTTATCCTCTAACTTTGCGCCAAAGCTTTGAGCATTATCTTCTACTACAAAAAGACCAAACTCTTTAGCGATTCTATTAATCGCCTTCATGTCAGCTGCCAAGCCATACAAATGCACCGGCACAATACCGACTGTATTCTTAGTTATCGCTTTTCTAATTTTGGTTGGATCAATATTATAAGTTGCAGGATCTATATCTACAAATACCGGCCTAGCACCGGAACGCATGATACTTTCGGCAGTAGCAATAAAAGTAAAAGGAGTCGTAATAATTTCATCTTTTTTATCAAAATATTCTCTACCTCTTATCTTTAAGGCTAAAGCCTTCAAAGACAAAATCAAAGCATCAGTACCAGAGGCAACACTAACCGCATGTTTTATTCCTAAATAGCCAGCGACTGCTTTTTCAAATTGAGAGACTTCTTTACCTAAAATCCATTGCTGGCTCTTAAAACACTGCTTAAGTCCTCTGTCAATTTGTTTTTTAAAGAATTGATACTCTTTCCTTAAATCCAGAAGCGGAACAATCATGATCTTGCTACTTATCCTTTAGTTACTTTTTAAAGTAATCAATCGTCTTCTTTAGGCCTTGTTCTAAACTAACCTTGGGTTGCCAAGATAATATTTTCTTGACCTTAGTTATATCAGGACGCCTCTTTTGCGGGTCGTCCTCAGGAAGAGGCAGGTATTTTATCTTTGATTTTGAATTAGTTAACTTGATCACTAAACTAGCCAATCTTTTTACTGTAAACTCAGAAGGGTTACCTAAATTTAAAGGGAGCTTATAGTCGCTCTCGATTAATTTTATGATGCCATCGACTAGATCATCAATATAGCAAAATGAACGGGTCTGTTTGCCCTTTCCGTAGATTGTCAAATCCCTTCCCTTTAAAGCCTGAACAATAAAGTTAGATACAACCCTGCCATCATCAGCCTGCATAAATGGCCCGTAAGTGTTAAAAATACGCACTACTCTTACATCTAGATCGTGTTTGCGCATATAAGCATAAGTTAAACTCTCAGCTGCGCGCTTACTTTCATCGTAACAGCTACGTACGCCAATGGGGTTGACATTTCCCCAATAGCTTTCCGGTTGAGGGTGTAACTTGGGATCTCCGTAAACTTCAGAAGTAGAAGCCAACAGGAACTTGGCTTTTCGGTTTTTAGCTAAACCTAAGCAGTTATAAGTTCCCAAAAGGCCGCTCTTAAGAGTCTTGATAGGATGATTAAGGTAATGTTTAGGAGATGCTAAGGAGGCTAAATGCAAAACCCAGTCAACATCTTCTTTTAGATATAAAGGATTGGAGATATCTTGTTCGATAAGTTGAAATTTGGGGTTATTCAACAACTCTTCTATGTTGTCGCGCGAACCAGTGATAAAATTATCAACACAGATTAAAGAGTTGCCTTGATCCAGCAATTTTCGGCACAAATTTGAGCCGATGAAGCCGGCTCCGCCGCTAATTAATATATTCATGACTTATAATTATTCCTAAACCACTCCGTAGTCTTTTCTAAACCCTGGCTGAAATTAACCTTTGGTCTCCAGCCTAATGTTTTCTTGGCTTTTCTTATATCGGCATGAGTCTTGGATACATCACCCGGTCGTTTCTGGTGATAAACCGGTTTTATATTTTTGCCGGTTATCTTATTTAAAATTCTCAATAAGTTATTAACTGACTCCGGAGATCCACTGGCTATATTAAAAACTTCTCCGGCTAGAGAGCTTTTAGTCAAGGCTAAAATATTTGCCTCAACAACATTATCGATATAAGTAAAATCTCTCTCTTGTTTACCATCACCATAAATCGGTGGACTTTCTCCTTTAAGCAAACAGGTTATGAATTTAGGTACTGCTACCGCATACTGATTTTCCAAAGATTGCCTGGGTCCGAAAACATTAAAGTAGCGCAAAGACACGACCTCTGGCAAGTTGTATAGTTTACTAAATAAATATCCGTAGTGCTCACCTATCAATTTAGTTACGGCATAAGGAGAAAGCGGCTTTAGGCTATCAGTCTCTTTTTCAGGAAAGTTAAAGCGTTCTCCGTAAACCGAACTCGAAGAAGCAAAAACTATGCGCCTGGCTCCTTTATCTTTAGCCTTTAGAAATAAATTCAAGGTTCCAGTAGCATTTATCTTATGATATTTAAGAGGCTGTTCTACTGATTTAGGAACACAACGAAGAGCTGCCTGATGGCAAACAAGCTCAACTCCTTCTAGGGCTCGGTCTAAAATCGCTTGATCAGTAAAGTCACCTTTTATGAATTTTATTTTTCCTAAATTAGGTTCTAAATTCTCTATCTTTCCGGTTGTAAGATTATCTACCACAATGACTTCGAAATCTTGGCCTATCAGTCGATCAACTATGTGAGAACCGATGAAGCCGGCTCCGCCAGTAACTAATACTCTTTTTCGGTTCATAGCTTCACCACATTAGTATATTCTTTTTTATATACATTACGGGTATCAAAAATAAGGCGAGAGCTTCTCCTTAAAAACTCATAATCTATATCGGAGTGATTAGTAACTATAACCAGACAGCTATATTTTTTCAAACTGCTTCTATCAATAGAGGCTCTCTTTAAGTTAATTTTTTTTATTTTTAAATAGGGGATCAAAGGATCATAGAAATCAACCTTACTCTTTTTGTTTAAGCTTTCGATTATATCCAAAGCCGGAGACTCCCTTAAATCCTTAACATCTTTTTTGTAGGTTACTCCGATGATTAGAATCTTTGCTCTCTTTAAAGAAATATTTCTAATTTTGAGTGATTTCTCTAGCTGTTCTATTACATATTTAGGCATGTAATGATTGATATCGGCTGCCAGATCAATCATCTTGGTCTTAAAGCCCAGTCTTTTTGCTTTCCAGGAAAGATACATCGGATCAGCTGGTATGCAGTGACCGCCGATTCCGGGTCCGGGATAAAAAGGCATAAAACCAAAAGGTTTTGTCTTGGCTGCTTCAATAACTTCCCAAACACTTATTCCCAATTTATTAGCTACAATAGCAAATTCATTTATAAGAGCTATGTTTATTAAACGAAAAATGTTTTCAAGGAGCTTGGCACTTTCGGCCACCTCGGGACTGGAAACAGCAAATACCCGTTTTATGATTTTTGCATATAAAGCCTTAGCTAGGCTGGTCGATTTAGAAGATAACCCGCCAACAACTTTTGGGATATTTTCCAGAGTGAACTTCTTATCCCCGGGATTTATTCTTTCTGGAGAAAAGCAAAGAAAAAAATCCTTCTCCGTTTCCAAACCGCTTTCTTGTAAAATTGGCAAAACCGCTTCCCGGGTAGTAGTAGGGTAAGAGGTGCTTTCTAAAATAACTAGCTGGGATTTTCGCAGATATTTTTTTATTAGCTTAGCTGAAGCTACAATATAAGAAATATCTGGTATTTTTACCTTTCTTAACGGTGTAGGCACACAAATTATTAACACATCCGAGAGGCTTAAAACTTCCCGCTTTGCAGTCGGTAAAAACTTACCCTTTTTTATCAAAGAAGTTACGCCCTTGGCCTCAATATCAACTATATACTGCTTGCCTTGTTTTAATTTATCTATTCGGGATCGATTAGTGTCAAAACCGTAGACAAAAAAGCCCCGTTTAGCAAAGGCTACGGCCAGGGGTAAGCCAACATAGCCTAAACCGATAATGCAAATCTTAGCCTTTCTCTTGTTAATCTTCTCTCTAAGAATCCTATAGTTACTCATTTAAAGCTTATCTTCCCATGCCGATATATTCAAAACCTAAAGCTAAGACTTTATCGCGATCTAAGAAGTTTCTACCATCAACTATTAGCGGGTAACGCATTAACTCCTTAATTTTTTTTAGGCTTAACAGGCTAAATTCACCCCATTCAGTTAATAAACAGAGGCAGTCCGAACCCTTTACCGCCCGATAGGGACTTTTAGTAAATTTTAGCTTAGCCGAAGCTTTAAATATTTTTTTAGCTTCCTCCAAAGCTTGGGGGTCATAAACTGAAAGTGAAGCTCCCTCTTTTAAAAAGAAATTTACAATATCGACTGAGGGTGCAAAACGCATATCATCGGTGTCAGGCTTAAACGACAGACCTAAAATTGCAATCTTTTTATTTTTAACAACCCATAAACGTTCTCTTACTTTTTCAACAAAATTACGCCGTTGGTCCTGATTTATATTTTTAACCTCTTTTAATAAGTTAAATTCATACCCTAACTTCTTAGAGATATAAGAAAAGGCCTCTAAATCTTTAGGAAAACAGAAACCACCGTAACCTATACCGGAGTTTAGAAAATCCTTACCGATTCTTTTATCCATACCCATAGCTTGGGCGATTTTTTCTACATCCGCACCGGCTAAATCGCAAATACGCGAAACAGCATTAATAAACGATATCTTGGTAGCCAGGAAAGAATTACAAGCGTGCTTGATCAGTTCAGCGGTATTAATGTCTGTAACGATTATCGGAGCTTTAATTTTAGCATAAATATCTTTCAATATACTCTCGGCTTTTTTTGACTCAACCCCAATAACAATTCTCTCAGGATAAAAGAAATCATAGATTGCTTTACCTTCCCTTAAAAACTCAGGATTAGAGGCAACGTCAAACTCGCATTTACTCTTTTTGTAACGAGAAATGGTTTCTTTTATCTTTT